>PMXH01000488.1 GCA_003165855.1 Acidobacteriaceae bacterium
AGCCGCATCCGCACCTTGCCCACGATCTGGGTCCACATGTGCAGGGTGGCGTAAGTGTCCTGCCATGCGGCAAGCGGCAACTCGGGCCAGGGGTCATGGTTCGGACTGTAAGAATGCGCGGCCATAGCGAAACCCCCTTGCGAAGATTCGTATCAGGGCACGGCTTCAGCCGTGCCGCTAGGCCCCCAGAGAAATGAGGGCTTTAGCCCCTGCGGTGCTTGCCGAACTCTATCACTTCTTCTTCGGCGGCAAATACTTCTTCTCAATCGACGCCACCACCACATAATTCGGATCCACCATTTCATTCAAGTGAATCTTTGCCACTTTCGAAAGCAGCTCGTAAGCATCGAGCTCCGACAATCCGTAGTCTTTATGGATCCAATGCACCAGTTCGGTAAAGGCGATGCGCAGCGCGTCGTCCAGCGGACGATATGCGCCGACGGTCATGATGGCGTCATCGTTCTCAAACTGCGGCCAGGCTATGGTGCGGCCTTTGATCACGCTCAATTGCACGCGGGCTTTCAGCGGAACTTCAATGGCGGTCCCGGCGATCTCTCCGTCGCCCATGGCGGCGTGCCCGTCGCCAATGTAGAACAAGCCTCCCTTTACGTTCACTGGAAAATAAACCGTGTTGCCCACGCTGGCTTCGGGCGAATCCATGTTGCCGCCGAACTCGGCGGGGACGACCGAGCTGCGCGCCTCACCCTCCGCCGGCGCCACGCCGATGCAGCCGAAGAAAGGATGCAGCGGAATCTTCACCGAGAAATCGGTATCGAGCGCCTTGAACAGAGCCGTGTTCGCCGCGTGATCGATGTGGTAATACCATATGCGCTCGGGCAGCGGCGTGTGCAGCATGGGCGTGTAGTTGGTCTCGTTAAGCGCGCCAAATCCCGGAGCAAACGCCCCCACGCCGGTGTCGCCATCGACATCGAGCTCAAGAATCTTCACGGCCAGCGTGTCCCCCGGCTCCGCACCTTCCACGAAAAACGGCCCGGTCAGCGGATTGTCGCCCTTCACCATGCTGAGCGTGTCTCCCGGTTTTCTCAGCACGTTGCCGAAGCAATCGAGGGTGTTGGTATCGAGAATATCGCCCGACTTCAGGTGCGCCACCGGGTCAGCGGTGGCGAACAGATATTTCACGTTGGCGGCGGTGGCGGTGTAGTGGACGGTGGTTTGCGCCGCGCCTGAACCAATTAGCAGAAGAAGGGCCAGAATGCGTGGGATCACGGTGAGCCTCCGGGGATGTGATTGGTATCGTTGGATGTTACGCGGAGGCGCGCCAGCCAATTCCTATGTCCACATGAGGCCTGAGGCTAGCTCGTGAGCCAGCGCCGTCAGCGAATCTCGTAGAGGTAGGCGTCGTTGATGTACCTTCCGCCGATCTGTGTATTGCCTAGCCGTGCTCCCTCCACCGAGGCAGTCTTCCCGAACACAGAACGCAAGGCTTCATAGAAGGGCTGCTTAGGGCTGATAAGTTCGATTTTCAAAAGCTTCGAAGAATCTGCCGGAATGCCGCGTGTGATGTCTGACAGTTCTTCATAGGCCTTTCTGGGCCCTACTTCATCTACTCGCGGCGTCGCAATCAAGAAGTGCCACTCGCCCGATTCAGGCTGGAACAACCAGAGGGCTCCATTCGCTGGAAATTTCTTATTTCGACGCAACGCGTCCCAGAGGACTTTTCCGAAGTCCATGTCTGTTCCCGTTAAAGTCTCAACGTAGGCCATTACCACTTCCCTCTGATCCATTCCATGACGCCAGATCCAACTACCGCCGTCGCCTCGTGCAGCGCCCGGGCCTGTAACTCTTCGACAATGTCGTAGCGCTTGTTATCGTCCCAATCCTTGACCGTACTCCAATTCACGTTTAGCTTAGCATCCGCCTTCATGTCAGCTTGTAAGGCCACCCAGAGTGCTCCGTTCAACTTGAAGAGCTTCTCCAAGTTGTGGACATACATTGCATTTACAAACTCCTTGTCGGGAAAGTCGTGTTCCTTCACAGCGCTGGCTAAGCAAGACTTCAATGCGCACTCAACCGCCAGACCGGTCATGTAGTACGCACCAGTCCAAAGATTGTCTTCCAGGAGCACGCGAGCTTCTTCGAGCCTGCTTTGCGCCAGCGCTCGTAACGTATCTCGGTTCAGTCGCGCAATGGGCACAGGTCATTTTACAGCAGCCTGCGCACCGCAGAGACCCACAATAGTGCGCCTCGATTATCGAGGCCTGCCCACGCGGTGCGCGCTTCGCTTACGTGCGACCTGCTTCTCTTCGCCAAGAGTGCCGATGGCCGCGCGTACCATGTAGCCGGAGCGCGTCAGGCCGGCCGCTTCTGCCATGGCATCGATTTTTGCCATCTGGCTTTCCCGCGCCGTGATGTTCACGCGCACCGTTGCATCGGGAGCGTCGACGCTCACCAGGAAGGCGATGGCGCCGCGCTTGGCGGCGTCCGCCGCGATGTCGTCGACTTTCGATGGCTCGGGCACCGCGTCTCCGTCCTCGATCATGCCCTGGATATGGAGTGCCAGCGCCTCCGCCGCCATCCGGCTCGCCTCATCGAGTGTCTTTCCGGCGGTGATGCAGCCCGGAAAATCGGGAAAGCTCACGCCGTAATCGGAATCGCGATCCTTATGAAGATAGGCGATATATTCCATGACTCGCTCCCTTGCTAACTGGCATCACCTCAGTTTGATCCCGGCCTGTTTCTCGATACTTTTGAGCGTGCCTATCGGTATGTCCCGGTTGGGGTGCGGCACCGTTACTCTCCCCTTCTTCTCTGGGTGTTTGAATTGCGCATGGCTACCGACTCGATTCACCTCATACCAGCCGTCTTTCTTCAATTCCTTGATAACGTCCCGGCTGTGCATGTCTCCTCAGCTGCCTATTCCTAATGATACACACTTTATACACACCACACAAGCACGGAAATGCCCTAAGCAGTCTCTTTCTCGGGCGGTATTGGGGCCGTTTCATCTGATAAAGTGCACCTATGATTCCCATCCTGCTGCTCTGCGCCATGCTGTTCCAGTCCGCGCCGCAAACGGCGCTGAAGCCGATAATTGAGAACGACCGCGTTGCCGTCTGGGACGTGATCGGCGCCACGGCTGCGCAGCCGTCTGATGCCGTGGTTGTGTCCTTGTCGGGGAGCGCGGTGTTCTTGCCCGAGGGCACCACGCCGAACGTCGCGGGAAGATCGATCATGATCGATCTAAAGGATCATCCCGTTACTGCCATCGCAAATACGACCAGCTATCCGCTGGCATTTCCGCGGCCGGGCTCCAAGAAGATCTTCGAGAACGCACGCGTGATCGTGTGGGATTACACCTGGACGCCGGACGCGCCCACGCCCATGCACTTCCACGATAAAGACGTAGTGGTGGTGTACCTCGACGATGGCGACCTGAAATCAACCACTCCAGACGGGAAGGTTGTGGTGAATCCCTACACGTTCGGCGCGGTCAGGTTCAATCTGCGCGATCGCACCCACACCGAAACCCTGATCCGCGGAAAACAGCGCGCCATCATCACCGAGCTGAAGTGAGCTAAGCGGTCTTCTTCTTGGCGTAGAACTTGCGCACCTTGGCGCGGTTTCCACAGACCTTCATATTGCACCAGCGGCGGTGGTGATTCTTGCTGGTNNTTTTGTACCAGCCGCGAATGCTGCGCCGCATCCCGGATGTAGGCGTTGAGTGTGTCCATCGCCACTGCCGGCGCGGTTTGCTTCTTCATCAAAGCGGAAAAAATGGCGTACATGGCCTCGCGCAGGTTGATGGCGCGGCGTAAGGCGTCCCCAGCCTCATCGGGCATGAGGTGAGCGTTGTCAAAGAAAAAATCAAGCTGCGCCGGCGTGAGAATGCCGGTGTCTTCGCCGAAGCGCGCCAGTTCGTAGTAATTCTTGAGCAAGTCTTTGGGCTGGGCGCTGGGACGATCGTCGAGCGTGTTGATGAAATCGAGGCAGACGTTTCCCCCGATCAGTTCAAACTTAGGCGCACGTCGTCGCGCGGGCTTGGTTTCGATCATGGTGAATTGGAGAAATCTGCCTTCTGAATAATATAACCAGTGAAATGCTGTTGACAAGTTACACGAGGTCGCCTAGGATCACATGTAACCTGTAAACATAGGTTAGCAGGTTATTTGATTCAGGAAGCCGTTCCCATGTTTTTCGCTCAACCGGCACAGATCTTGACCCTGCTTCGCAGCAGCAGGATGATTAATATTGGAGGCAGACCTGTGATCGTTCCCGAGCCACACCAACCCGCACCGGGGCACGACCGAGGGCTCGCCATCAAGCTGGCGCTGGCCTTTGTGGCGATCTATGTCATCTGGGGATCGACCTACCTCGCGATCCGCTATGCGGTCGAGACCATTCCTCCGCTGGTGACGGCGGGGATCCGGCATTCGATTGCGGGCGGGATCATGCTGAGTTGGGCCTGGTGGCGCGGGTTTCGCCCGACGCGGCAGCAGTGGGTGGCGGGATTCGCCTTGGGAGCTCTCTTCTTCTTAGTCGGGCATGGAACGCTGCACTGGGCGGAGCAGTACGTGGGATCGGGACTGGCGGCGCTGCTGATTGCGACCGAACCGATGTTCATCCTGGTGCTGGGCTGGATGATGGGACGGCAGAAGATCAGCCTGCTCAGCGCGCTGGGCTTGGGTCTTGGCGTGGCCGGGGTCGCGATGCTGACGGGCGTGGAATTGACAGTAAAAGGTTCGAGCTTGTGGGGATTGCTGGCAGTGCTGCTGGGTTCTTTGTCGTGGTCGTTAGGCGTGGTGATTTCGCCGCGGCTCAAGTTGCCTTCAGACGCGCTGGGGCGAACCGCGCTGCCGACGATCTGCG
>PMXH01000472.1 GCA_003165855.1 Acidobacteriaceae bacterium
GGTATGCCTGAAGGCATACCCTGATACGAACCTGGTGTTCGTTTAGGTGTTCGGAATATCTATGGCGACGTATAGTCCAAGCACTCCGGTTACACAGCTCGGTCGTGGCGGAGATCGAGGAGCGCCTCCGAATGGAGGCGGCGATGACGGGCGCGGTGATGGAAGTTTCTCCGGCTCGCGTCTGCCGAATTATGGAGCGCGTTTGCGGAGAGCGCGGCTGGGGCTGGTTTGCGGGATCGCGACCGTCAGCATGGTGTTTATCTCGTTGACGAGCGCGTATGTGGTGCGGCAGGGGTTGCCGACGTTTGACGGCGCGACGAATTCCTACGTTCGCGACTGGGGCCAGGTGCAATTGCCGTGGATGCTGCTGGCCATTAATACGGCGTTGCTGCTGATCAGCAGCTTGACGATGGAAGCGGCGCGACGCGGGATGGCGCGACGCGCGGCGCTGGCTCCGCTACAGTCGATTCCGGGCATCGCGATTGGTGAAGAGAAAAGTTTTCCGTGGCTGGGTGTGACCGTGCTGCTGGGCTTTGGTTTTCTGGCGGGGCAGTGGATGGCCTGGGGCGAATTGAAGGCCCGCGGGTTCTTCGTCGATACGAATCCGAACAGTTCTTTCGTTTATTTGTTGACGGCGGCGCATGCGGTGCACCTGGCGGGGGGAATCGTTGCATTGCTCTGGGCGGCGGTGATGACTTCTCTGCTGCACCGGCCGGTCGAGGGACGCAGGATTGTGGTTGACGTTACGGCGTGGTACTGGCATTTCATGGCCGTGTTGTGGATTTATGTTTTTGCGTTGTTGGGGTTTGCAAGGTAATGAGCGGACCCCTCGCGCACGCGGTCGAATGCGCCCGAGATCCTTCGCTCCGCCTGAAGAACGGCTGCGCTCAGGATGACGCAGTGGAAAGAAGGGAGAAACTCAGGAATGGCTGACGCCACGCTGCAACCTAGCGCCGCCGTGCATGGACATGCTGGAGAGTTCGAGGCTCCACTGTTTGGGGCTTATTCGAAGAAGGTCGGCATGTGGCTGTTTCTGGCTTCGGACTCATTGACGTTCGGGGCGCTGCTGTTTGCCTTCAGTTACAACCGCATCTATACAGCGTGGCCGACTCCGTTCGGCAAGGAAAGCATCATCAACGCGACGGTGATGACGGCATGCCTGCTTTCGAGTTCGCTGACCATGGTGCTGGGCGTGATCGCGGCACGGCGGCACGACAGATCATGGACGCGCAATTGGTTGCTGGCCACGATGGCATTCGGTACGGCGTTCATTGTGCTGCATGGAATGGAGTGGACGCACTTGATCCATGAAGGGCTGAGTTTGCCGGGATTTCCGAAGCCGGCCGGCCAGCTGGATACCGAATATGCAAAGATTTCGACAGGGGTGCCACAGTTTGCGGCAACGTTCTTCGGGCTGACCGCGATGCATATGCTGCACGTGACGATTGGAGTGATTTATTTAGGCGTGGTGGCGTTGCGCAAGTGGTTTCTGCCGATCTTAGCGGCACTTTGGTTGGCCGGATTCTTTCTGATTCCGTCGGACAATGTTTTTCATTACGGCGTGCACGCGCTGTTGATCGGGCTGATTGTTGCGAGCATCATTATTTTTCTGAAACCGAAAGATTATGACGCGCAAGATGTGGAAGTATCCGGGCTGTATTGGCACTTTGTGGATCTGGTGTGGATGTTCATCTTCCCGCTGGTNNGGGCAGTATTTCTGGGTGTGGGGCACGCTGCTGGTTCTGACCGCGATTGAGGTCTGGCTTGGGTATCGGCAAGTATTCGAGCCGGTGCGCATGCTGGAAGTGCTGCTGGTGCTGTCGGTGATCAAGTCGGCGCTGATCATTGGCTACTTCATGCACCTGAAGTTTGAGACTGCGCTGATGCGCTGGATGCTGGTGATCTCGGTGGTGGGCTTGTTTGTGATTATGTATTTCTTCTTCTTCCCGGATGCTGGGCGTATCCTGCGGTTGGGAGTGAAGTGAAGTCAGGGAATCCCGTATGAATTTTCTTCACGGTAAAGCTCGCGCGCTTACGTTGTTGGCGCTGATCTGTCTTTGTACGATGCCCGGGTTTGCGCAGGGCTGCGCGATGTGCAATGCGGTGGCACGAAGCACGCCCAAAGAAGGCCAGCGGGCGCTGAACCGAGCGATTTTGGTGATGCTGGTGCCGCCGATTGGGATTATGGTGTTCGGGGTGGGAATGGCTTTCCGGTATGGAAAGCGGCGCGATCAGGATCCGGACTAGCGGCGCCTAAAGGCGTGCCCTGATACAAGTCTCCAGTTCGCGCGTCTGTTCAAGTCCGATCCCGTCTCTACTCTTCGCCTCTCTGCGCCGACGCTTCTCAATCAAAACTCTGCTTTATAATAGAAGATTCGGCAGCGCGTTCTGAAGCCGCTGGGAACACTCCCGAGGCGTTGCTGCCGGGTCACTTACGATGTCTGACTCCCTAGCCACGGAAAGCATTATCGTGCGCGGCGCCCGCGTGCACAACCTCAAGAATATTGATTTCGAGGTTCCGCACAACACGCTGACGGTGGTTACGGGGGTCTCGGGCTCGGGTAAGTCTTCCCTGGCGTTCGACACTATTTATGCGGAAGGCCAGAGGCGTTATGTGGAGTCGCTCTCGGCTTATGCGCGGCAGTTTCTGGAGCGGATCGAGAAGCCGGACGTGGATTCGATCGATGGCATTGCGCCGGCGGTGGCGATCCGGCAGAAGAACACGACACGCAATCCGAGGTCGACGGTGGCGACGGCGACCGAGATTTACGATTATCTGCGGTTGCTGTTTGCCCGCGTGGGACGCACTTATTGCGGGAACTGCGGCCGTGAGGTTAAGAAGGATACGGTCGACGAAGTTGCCGACGCAGTGTTGGCGCTGGATCCGGGAACACGGGTGCAAGTTGTTTTTCCCTTGCGGCCGGTGATTGCCGCGCCGCAGGAGCCGGAGAAAAAGGCGGCGCGCGGGCGCAAGTCGAAGAAAGTGGCAGCGCCGGACTCGGGATTGACGGACCAGCTGAAGGCACGTCTGTTCGATCTGCGCAAGGCGGGATTCAATCGTTTGTATCAATCGGGGCAGGTGTTTGAGTTTTCCACGCCGGAATCGCTGCTGGATATTCGTTTCGACCGGCCGGTATTTATGCTGGTGGACCGCTTAGCGGTTTCGGCGGAATCGCGCACGCGCATTGTGGACGCGGTGGAGACGGCGTATCGGGAAGCGGGCGAAGTGATTTTCGACTTGCCGCCGCATGACGATCAGCCAGCGCGTCAATTGCGGTTCTCCCAGCGCTTCGAATGCAAGAACTGCAATCTGCGGTACGAAGAGCCGGAACCGCGTCTGTTTTCCTTCAACAACCCCTACGGGGCATGTCCGCGTTGCCAGGGATTCGGGAACACGATTGATTTCGATCTCGATCTGGTGATTCCGGACAAAACGAAAACGCTGGGCGAAGGCGCCATTGATCCGTGGAATAAGCCTAAATACCGGCCGCTATTCACGGAGATGAAGCGCTTTGCCAAGCAGTCTGGAATTCCGCTCGATGTGGCTTGGGGAGAACTGGAGCCGGAACAGCAGGAGCTTGTGCTGAACGGAGAAGATCAGTTTCTGGGCGTGCGCGGATTCTTTCAGTATTTGGAGCGCAAGAAGTACAAGCTGCACATCCGGGTGTTCTTGAGCCGGTATCGCGGATATTCGATTTGTTCGGCTTGCCATGGAACGCGGCTGCGGGTGGAAGCTCGTCAGGTCAAGATTAACGGCCGGAACATTTGTGAAGTCTGTGCCATGACGGTTGAGGAGGTTGCGGCATTCTTCGCCGGGGTGCAGTTGAGTGCTGAGGAAGCCGACATTGCGGACCGGCTACTGCAGGAAATCCGCGAGCGGCTGCGCTTCCTTAACGATGTTGGCTTGGAATATTTGACGCTCGACCGGTTGGCGTCCACACTTTCGGGAGGCGAGGCGCAGCGGATTCA
>PMXH01000127.1 GCA_003165855.1 Acidobacteriaceae bacterium
GCCTGTGGTTTTCGGCCGAGTCTCCTGTGGCGCGGCTACTCCAGCCCGCGCAGCCTCAGCCCCGGTGTCGAAATATTTCTTCGGCCTCCCCGGCAATCCCGTCTCCACTATGGTCACCTTCGAATTGTTTGCCCGCCCCATGCTCGAAGCCCTCGCAGGACTGTCCCCGCGCCCGCTCACCTTCCTGCATGCCCGCCTGAAATCCGAAATCCGCGTCAAGACCGGACTGACCCGCTTCCTNNGACCACTGACCACTGACCACTGGTTCCCTGTAAGATAGAACTTCTGCATGGCGAAGAAACTCTCTCACTACGATGCAGCCGGCCGCGCCCGGATGGTCGACGTCTCCGGCAAAGCCCCCACCAAACGTGAAGCCGAGGCCAGCGCCTTCGTCCGCATGAAACCCTCTGTACTGCAAGCGCTACCCAGGAATCCCAAAGGCGATCCGCTCGAAGTCGCTCGCATCGCCGGAATCATGGCCGCCAAGCGCACCGCCGACCTGATCCCGATGTGCCACTCCCTGCCTCTTTCCCACGTTGATGTCGAGATGAGGCTATGCGAGAATGGCGTCGCCATCACCTCCAAAGTCACCACCACCGCCCAAACCGGAGTCGAGATGGAAGCCCTCGTCGCCGCCAGCATTTCCGCCTTAACTTTGTATGACATGGCCAAGAGCGCGGATAAGGGGATGGAGATTCAGGAGATTGTTTTGGAGCGGAAGAGTGGCGGGAAGAGCGGGGAGTATCGGCGGGTGAAGTGAAATCGAATGGCGAATGACGTCAAGCTGCTTTTGGTGGACGACAACCCCATGGTGCTGGGGATGCTTCAGCATGCGCTCACTCCATTTGCGCGCGTGGTGGCTGCGACCGACGCGGCCGATGCCTTGCTGAAAGCCGTTGACGATCCGCCGGAGCTGGTGGTCTGCGACTACCGCATGCCTGGGATGGATGGTCGGCAGTTGGTGGAGAAGCTGAAGAGCCGTCCGGCGACGGCGAATTTCTCCGCCGTGTTGATGGCAAGCCGGGCCGATATCGACGAGCGGCTCTCGCCCGCCGATGCCGCCGACGACTACCTGGCGAAGCCTTTTTTCCTGAAGGAAGCCACGCGCCGCATCAAGCGCACCGTCGACCGCATTGCGCTCGAGAAAATGGCGAAGACCGCGCCTTCCGACGGCGTGGTTCGTGGCAACCTCTCGCAGATGAATGTGATTGACCTGATGCAGTCCCTGGAAATGGGCCGCAAGAGCTGCCAGCTTAGCCTGAACAACGAAGGCGAGAAGTGCGAAGTCTTTTTTGTGGAAGGTCAGGTGAAGCACGCGACTTACGGAACTTTGCTGGGGGATGAAGCTGTCTTCAAAGTTCTGCGCTGGACCGGCGGCAATTTCGAGCTGAACTTCGAAGGCAAGACCGATCAGGAAACCACGAAGCTCAACACGCAAGGTCTGCTGATGGAGGGCTTGCGCCTGCTGGATGAATCGCAGCGTGATGGAGCCGCGGAGCCCGTCGAAGACAGCGCCGCCGATGCCAATGCCAGCAGTACCAGCCCGAGCGGCGCCAGCACAAACACCAGCGCCAGTCCCAGTACGAGCGCCGGTGGCAGCGGCGGCAAGACGGAAGAGGAGGATGATGTTCTCCTCGACAATTGAGGGCGGTGCCGCGTTGATGACGGCGGCTGTGGTTACGGTTAGCGATTCCTGCTCACGCGGAGAACGCGCGGACGTTTCAGGGCCGGCCGTTGCCGAATTATTGGAGAAGTCAGGCTTTCATGTAGTGGCGACGCGAATCGTGCAAGACGATTCCATGCAGATTCAGAATGCCCTGGTTCATCTGGCGCTGGAAGCGCGGTTCATCGTCACCACGGGCGGGACCGGGATTGCGCTGCGGGACGTTACGCCGGAAGCGACGGAAGCGATTTGTGAGCGCCTGGTCGATGGCGTGGGTGAGCGCATGCGGGCCGAGGGTCTGAAGAAGACTCCGTTTGCGGCGCTGAGCCGCGGCGTGTGCGGCATGCGGGGCAAGACACTGATCTTGAATGTGCCGGGCAGTCCGAGTGGGGCAGTGGAATCGCTGCGGGCGGTGCTGGAGCTGGTGCCGCACGCGCTGGAGTTGCTGGAAGGAAAGACGGAACACTCGTAAGCGGTAGACACGAAAAATCCCCACCACTGAATTTTCTTTGAAAACCATCGGACACATTCTGGCGCGGTACACGGCCTGGATTTGGGGGCTGCTGCAGCATTTCGGAATCTGGGGAGTGTTTGCCATCGCATTCGCGGATTCGGCGCTGCTGGGCATGCCGGTGGATGCGATTGTGGCGGCGTATGTTTACCAGGACCGCAAGCGGCTGCTGTTTTATGTGGTGATGGCGGCGCTGGGGTCGGCGCTGGGGAGTATTCCGCTTTATATCATTGGATATGTGGGCGGCGAAAAGGTGCTGCGCAAGCGGATTTCGGAGGAGCGCTTCCTGCGGATTCATCGCTCGTTCGAGCGGCATGAGTTTTGGGCGCTGATGTTTCCGGGGATGCTGCCTCCACCGATGCCGTTCAAGATCTTCGTGCTGGGGGCGGCGGTGTTCGAGATGCGGTTCCGGGATTTCCTGGCCGCGGTCTTTGCGGGAAGGTTTGTGCGGTTTCTGGTGCTCTCGTTGCTGACGTTATGGTTTGGGCCGCAGATTGTGGGACTAATAGGGATGGTCTTCCGGCGGCATATTTATTGGGTGCTGGCGGTGATTGTCCTGGGAGTTTTGATAGGGCTGGTGGTGCGGCGGCGGCGAAGGCGCGGAAAATTAGGCCCCAGCGGCTGAGGCCGATCTGCTTTCGGTGAACCTACGGCATCGCTAAAGCGATGGCGTGATCCGAGTCGGTTAAGCGGCGGCGATGTTGCCGGGGGATTTGCGCAGCCGGACGGAGAGCGCGTGCAAGACCACCGGCGCGGCGAACATGGCGGCGGTGAAGAGCAAATCGCCTTCGACGGCGCGGCGGAAGAAGGGCAGACCGGCCTCGTAGCAAGTGATCAGGCCGGCGAAGGTCATCGGATATAAGTCTCCCCAGGCGGCCCAGACGGCGAAGTTGCTGACCAGGAAAAATACTACAGAGCCGGCCAGGGCCGAGCCCATGATTCTGAAGGCGCCGGAGTTCTCACGGAGCGTGGTGCCCAGCCACAGCATGCCGGCGTACCAGGCCCAGGTCACGAAGTGATCCCAGGTGAAGGGATAGCGGTAGATCAGAGTGGTCAGGATGACGTCAGAGGCAGCGAGCAGAAGGAGCGGAATCCAGAGGCGGCGGCGCGGGCCGCGGGCGCCGAAGAACAAGAGCGCGGCGCCTACGGGAGTGAAGGCAAAAGGGTGAGGCAGAAATCTTACGGCGACGGCGATGATGACGAATAGATAAGCGAGCATGAACACCTCGGGAGACGCAGAACGTATTGTCAGCGCTAGAGTGTAGGGCCGTCAAGGGTCTGCGCGGGATTGGAAGTGGAAGCGAGCCAAACGCGGGATTATTGGGTCGCAAAGACCGCGACCCTTCCCGCGGCTCGCCCGGATTCCCTCGGCAAGCTCGGGACAGGCTCTTCACTGCGCAAAGAACGCTTGTTCAGGATGACAAACAAAAACTCCGTTGCTAAGGTTCGGGGACGGTGACACGCTTTGCGCCGGAGCCGGAGACATCTCCCACGATGCGGAGATTGCGATCGAGTTGAACGCCGGCGCCGAGTGGTTTGGAGGTTTCATCGCGACTGCCTCGGAGGCGGCCGAACAGGCTGGGTAACTGCACGAAACGTAGATCCTGGAAGTGCACAATGTAGCCGTCTAGCGGAGGCTGGAGGGTTTCGGTTTGCGTGATGGGATACTGCGCCCAGTCGAGATAGGCGCGTCCGAGGTAGGAGCGCTTGACGGCAAGGGTGATGGGTGTCTCCTCTGGCTTGTAGAGGAGTTCGAGCTTGTCGTCCTCGGCAACTCCGGGATTGACCTCGGGACGCAGGGAATCGACGGGGGCGAGGACGAAGAAGTTTGGAGTCTCGACGACGCCATACCAGTGGAATGGATCCGACAGCGAAGGATAGGCGGAAACCCGCGCGGGATCGGCGCCTTCGTAGGTGCGGGCGGCGAGCGCATTCACGGCGCGGCGGTGTTCGAAGTCGCGTACGGCCCACAGCAGGACGACGGCAACTAGAGCCACGCTAGCGGCGATGCGGCCTCGCGGACCACGTTGCCGCGCGCCGATTTCCTTGTCGATCATTCCGAAGAAGGACGGCGCAATCAATCCCAAGAGGAGAAGACCGAACATGATCGGCTCGAAGATGAAGACGATGTCCCAGGAGTACCACTTTTCCGAGAATGGCCAGAAGGGGCGGACGCCGTAATTATTGGTGAAATCGAGCAGGATGTGGCTGAGGCCGGCGAGGCAAGCATAGAGGAAGAGCAGTCCCCAGCGCGGGGGAAGGTTGGGATCTTTGAGCTTGCGGCCGCGGATGCGCCAGATGAGATACACGAATCCGACGACCAGGGCGGCCATGAGCACGATGCCGAGAAAGGAATGAGTGAAGCCGCGATGATGGGCGAAGCCGAAGGCGGAGCCGCGAAAGCGGCCGAGGACGTCAAGGTCGGGAGCTTCGGCGGCGAGGGTCAGCGTGAGCGTGGCCAGCGCGGTCTTGCGGTTAAGGCCGGCGCGGCCCATGCAGGCGCCGGTCAGGAAATGGGTGACGGGTTCCAAGCGGGTAGAGAAGATTCTATGGGGAGTGGGGAAGAAATGCCAAGGGAGGGGGAGGACTGTAGAGAGTCAGTTTCGGGACGGCCGACAAACCGGGAGTTGACCAACTAACAGAAATTACTGTGAGGGCGACAAGAGCGTGAGGGCGTTGGGGACGACGGTGATTTCCGCGGGGAGAGTGCCTACCAGCTCGCCGTCCGCCTCAACATAGACCTTCACAGGCGGCGTGCCATTGGTGGAAGCTGGCGCGTTCAGGTGCTGGCACGAAACTCGTCCGCTGTATGCGAGATCGATACCCGGCACCTTCCAACTGCGGCGCAGCAGTCCGCGCGTTACATAGGAAAGATAAGCCAGACGGCTGGCGGTGCGGGAGCAGACCAGCCTCAGATCGTCGCGCTCCAAAGACGCGCCTGGAGCCAGTTCTTGCAGCACTCCACCGAAATTGCGAATGCGCACGGCCATCAATTCCGTGACGTCGGCATGGCGGAGCTGATCCGAGCCGGTTTCAGCGAACTCAACGCGAAAGCGAATCATAGGATAGCTAAACCAGAGCTGCCATGCTTTGGCGTAATAGGCTGCCATGCCCATGCGCTGCTTGCTGCCGGCGTGGAGCTTGTAGAAGAGGTGGGCATCCACTCCCGCCCCGGCGGCGACGATGAAGAAGCGCGAGCCGGGTTGGCCTTCGAGATCGAGGTACTGCACGCGGCCCAGCGCAACTCTGCGTTGCGTGCCTTGAAGAGCGGCCCGCGCCGCCGCGGAGACATTCATGGGCAGGCCGAGATCGTGGGCCAGGGCGTTGGCCGTGCCCATGGGAAGGATTGCGAGCGCGACGCGAGTGTTGGCCAGGACCTGAATGATGTTGTGGATAGTGCCGTCGCCGCCGCAGGCGAAAATCGTGTCGCAGTCGCGAAGGACAGCCTGCCGGACTTGTTCCTCCGCGTGGGCGCGTGAGTCGGTGAGGAGGAGTTCGGCCTCGATGCCGGCGTGGCGCAGAAGTGCCAGCACGGATTCCAACTCGGCGTGGCGCGGGTTGCGGCCGCCGCCGGAATCGGGGTTATAGAGCAAGGCTGCCTTACGCATGGCGGGATCGAAGATGGATTGTACCTGAGCCTGATTTCAGCCTGGCAAATCAGCGCGAGCAGGCGGCTGTCCCTACGCGCTTTGTTCCCCCTTATAATCTTGGCGATGGGTTCCTCAGGCAAAGACGTCGCCAAAAAACTGGAAACGCTGCGCGAGAAGATTCGCCAGCACGAATATTTTTATTACGTGCTCGATCGTCCCGAGATCAGCGACCTTGAATTCGACAAGCTGATGCAGCAGCTCAAGGATGTGGAGGCGGAAAATCCTGCGCTGATCACGCCGGATTCGCCAACGCAGCGCGTGGGCGGCAAGCCGCGCGAGGGATTCGTCAAGGTGCCGCACTCCTCGCCCATGTTGTCGCTCGACAATACTTACAACGAAGAAGAGCTGCGCGACTGGGAACGCCGTGTCCACGAGTTGAGCGGGCGCAGCGACGTGGATTACGTCTGCGAGCTGAAACTTGATGGCATGTCGCTGGCGCTGATTTATGAAGATGGCAAGCTGGTGCGCGGAATCACTCGCGGCGACGGCAGCGTGGGCGAAGACGTGACGCTCAACGTGCGCACGGTCCGCTCGGTGCCGCTTTCCATTCCGAGAGACCGGCTGAAGAAAGCCGGCATTCCGGCGAACTTCGAAGTGCGTGGCGAACTGCTGATGCCCCTGGCCGCGTTCAAGAAGATGAACGACGACCGCGAGGCCAAGGGGCTTGCCGTGTTTGCGAATCCGCGAAATGCCACGGCCGGCACGGTGCGCCAGCTCGAATCGAAAGTGACGGCCGAACGGCGGCTCGATTACTTCCCCTACATGCTGCTCGAAAACGGCCGCACTTATTTCGACCGGCATTCGAAAACGTTGGATGCGCTCCATGCCGCCGGATTCAAGGTCAACCAGAACCGCAAGCTGGTGCATGGCATCGATGAAGCGTGGGAGTTCATTCTGCAGTGGGAAGGGAAGCGCGATTCGCTGCCTTATGAAATTGACGGCATCGTGATCAAGGTAGATCGCACGGCTTTGCAGGACGAGATTGGATTCACCGGCAAGGCTCCGCGCTGGGCGATTGCCTACAAATATGCCGCGCGGGCGGGGATCACGAAGCTGGAGAATGTTCGCTGGCAGGTCGGCCGTACAGGAAAACTTACGCCCGTGGCTGAGTTGGTTCCGGTTTTCATCGGAGGCACTACCGTTCGCAACGCCACACTGCATAACGCGGATGAGATCGGACGACTCGGAATCAAGATCGGCGATTGGGTGCAGGTAGAGCGCGGCGGGGATGTGATTCCTAAGGTGGCGAAGATCATCGATGATAAGGAGCATCCTCGTCCACACGACCTTAAGGCTATTGAGATGCCGGAGAGATGCCCCGTGTGCGGCACCAAGGTGGTGCGCACCGAAGGCGAGGTTGATTATCGCTGCGTGAATGCGAATTGTCCGGCGAAGCTGCGCGAGACCATTCTGCATTTTGCTTCGCGCGGCGTGATGAACATCGACGGCATGGGCGACGCGCTGGTGAATCAGCTTACCGAACACGGCCTGGTGAAGAATGTCGCCGACATCTACAAGCTGTCCAAAGATGACCTGCTCAGCCTGGAGCGCATGGGCGATAAATCGGCGCAGAACATTCTCAACGAGATCGAAGCCTCGAAGAAGCTGCCGCTGGAGCGCGTGATCTACGGCCTGGGCATTCGGATGGTTGGCGAACGCACGGCACAATTCCTTGCCGAGCATTTTGGATCGATGGAAGCGCTGGAGAACGCCAGCGTAGAAGAATTGCAGAACGTGAACGAAGTCGGACCACGCATCGCCGAGAGCATCGTGGAATTCTTCAGCATCGCGGCCAATCGCAAGCTAGTCGAGCGTCTGCGCGAAGCGAAGCTGACGCTCAGCGGCGAAAAAAAGCGGCGCGGAACCCAACTTGCCGGGAAGACGTTTGTGCTGACGGGAACGCTCGCGCACTTCACTCGCGATGAAGCGAAGAAGATGATTGAAGACGCAGGGGGGAAGGTTACCGGGTCAGTCAGCAAGAAGACGGATTACGTGGTTGCGGGTGCGGACGCGGGATCGAAGCTGGATAAGGCGAAGGAACTGGGAGTGAAGGTGATTGACGAGAAAGAGATGGAGACGCTGGCCGGCTAGAGACCACGACCGAAAGAGAAGCTTCTCCTCGGATCAGATAGCCCTTCGTAGTTTGATGGTCAGGGTAACAAGATTTCCGCCTCGTCGAATGCCGAGCGAATACTGGGTTCCGTCCTGCTTGAACATGCGATCAAGTTCTTCCAATCGGAGGTCGCCAGCGATCTTGTTACCTACCGTCTCAATGATGTCGTTCTCCTTGATCCCTGCTTCAAAGGCGGGAGAGCCGTCCCGCACGCTCTGCACAGAGATCGTCTTAAAATCTTTGCCTTGCGCCCAGAGTTGGATGCCGCTCATGTCCTCTTCGTAAGGGTCCGCGAAAGCGGCGTTGGGTTCAAGAATCATCTGGCGGCGGGAATAATCCAGGGTGACGGTAAAACGGCGCAGGATTTCTCCGCCGAGAGCCCCGTCATAGCTGCGGTCGGCTTCCGAGCCTTTTGCTGCTTCCGAAAAAGTGGCGACTGGAAGATCGATGGCGGATCGTCCCAGTTGGAGTCTGCTTATGCGGCCGCGCCAACTACGCGACTCGCCGGAGATGCCGCGGGTGATGCGCAACACCGGCTTCTCTTTGGCGGCGAGAAGGTGATGTTTTTCTACGAATGGCGTGTGGAACGTCAACGTGCCGCTGTGGCCGGTGTCGATGACAAATTCGGTTTCGATTTGAGGCATGCCCAGCGGCGTAACGGCGGCTTTGAAAAACGGGCGATTGCCAGACAAGCGGAACGGGATCATGTCTCCCTTGCCGTGGTAAGAGAAGTTCTTAGGACCATCCAGCGAGATTGTTCTTGCAGCGTAGTCAATCGTGACCACGTAACGCTTGAACAGGTCCGCTCCGAGAAGTCCATCGATGGAATGTCCAATCGCGAATTCGAGTTCGTTGAATGGAACTACGGCAACAGTCTGCGCGGGAAGGTCGACGCCGGGCAGGCTGAGCGCCACGCCTTTAGCGAAGCCAAGACGCGTGGAAGCTTCTCCGGTACCAATGTTCTTTTCATGCTCGTGTTTCGGTGTAAGCCCGAGAGAATCCGCCGAGCCTTCACTCAAAAAGGAAGTGCTTGCGCCAGTATCGAGCATGAAACTGCGCGGCTCAGCGCCGTTGATCCGAACCGGCAAGAAGATGAAATTGTCGTACAGTTCGAAAGGAATCGTCAGTCCATGACCTGGCGTCCCTTCCGGCGCGGTAGCTGCCGATTGCGAGTTGCCGGTGGTTTGAGGGAAGGCTTTGAGTGACACGGCCAAGAGACCACTTAAGATCAGCATCGCCAGGGGCCGAAACTTCATGTAGGTTCTTCTCTCTGCAGGGGTGTCAACCGGGTTCCGTAATATTCCAGTCGATTGGCTCGCTCACGCTCTTAACAGTTAAGAGCTCAAAGCTTTCGTCATGCGCTCCCAGGTTACATCCAGCGTTTCCGGCAGAATGCGCGTCTCGCATACTACCGACACAAAGTTTGCATCCGCCACCCAGCGCGGCAGGACGTGCATGTGAATGTGACCGGCGATACCGGCGCCGGCGGCTTTGCCGATGTTCATGCCCAGGTTGATGCCATCTGGTTGGTAGAGGTCGCGCAGCACCGACTCCATGCGCTGCGAGAGCACCATCATTTCGCTGGCGGCTTCTGACGGCAACTTCTGCAGTTCGTCGAGGTGCGCGTAGGGGACGATCATCACATGCCCCGGTGTGTAGGGATACGTATTCAAAATGACGAAACACTGCTGGCCGCGATGCACAATGCGCGCCTTCTCGTCATTACCCAGCTTCACCGCGTCGCAGAAGACGCACGATCGCGCTTTCTCGGCGGTGGAAACGTAGGCGTAGCGCCACGGGGTCCAGAGGTAATCCATGCAAGGGCAGGTTAGCAGATGCGGGCTGGGTGGCGAAACTCGCGGGCCATTTGGCGTTCTTGATCCCGCACACGCCGAATCACTCGGCTCACACTAGGGCACGCTCTCGTCGGCTGCTTCCGACCGCGCGCTCTCGTTCCCGCGCTGATCGACCGCCGAAACCGAATAAGAATATTTCTTCCCCGCCTTGACCAGCGTGTCGCGAAACGCTGGCATTCTTACCGGAGTCGCGTTCAGCTTCACCGCGGCCGCACCGTCCTCGTGACGATAGACGTTATAGCCTTCCAGATCCGCATCCGTCACCGGCGCCCAGATCAAATCGATGAACGGCTGTTGTCCCGGCCCGGAAAACACTGCCTGCAATCCTGATGGAACCGCGGGAGGAAACACGTCGTGCGCGAACACCTTCACCTCGGCGGTATCGTCGCCTTCCACTTCAACCGTGGGCTTTCCCGGCGTCTGCATCACGCTCACCACCGTGGCCCGGTAGAAGTACGTGCTCTCCCACTCAAAAGTCTGGTCGAGAAACGAGGTGACGATCTTGTCATGTGGCTCGGTCGCATTTGCTCCTGCGTTGGCGGTCGATGCGCTCGCTCCCGCCAACGGAGCGATCCCGCTCGGCCCCGCTGCGCAGTCTGTCGCATCTATGTCCGCGATTTTGCTCGCTGCCAGTTTGCTTTCTGCGCGCCGGTAGATGCGGAACAAATATTTCACATCGGTTCCTGTTCCCGATGTCGGCGGACATTGCCACGAGATCAGCACACCCTGAGCCGTGGCCTGCGCACTAAAACTACCGAAAGGCGCGACCGTTGGAACCAGTGGGATCCGCACCTGGTTCGAAATCCCCGCGCCTCGCTCCGCAGCGTTCAACACTTCAACCGCATACGCGGCAAAACTCGTAGGGTTCGCCTGCTGAATCGCTGAAGGGAGAATATCGGTGAAGGTCGCTGGCGACTTCTTTGCGGATGATTTTCTCGCCTGGGTGAAATTAGCGGGCGGCGGCGCATCTCCCACCGGCGTTCCACACTCTTTCGGGGCCGCGCCAACACCGAGCGTTGTGCCAGCATCAGACGCCGCGGCAGTAACCGGCGCCGCGGCAACGCCGGGCGCGGCGACAGAAGCAAAGGCCACGCCAACGCTCCGGCAGATGCGGGTCTTTCCCAAATAGCGCACGCTCTGCCGATCCGTCGTACGGGCCGGGATGCTCCAGGTCAGCGTGACTTGATCCCCTTTGCGCACGGCGTGCAGATCGGTTGGCGGCTTGGGTAACTCGAGCGATGGGGGCAGGGGCGGACCAATCGACGCGCAGCCCGTCCACCAAATCGACGCCCCCAGCAACAGCAGCAAGCATCCTCGTAACCTCTTCTGCTCACGCACCATCAGGGGAGCAATCCGCGCCCGGTCGATAGATTTCATAGGAGTGATGGAAGGCAGAATACCAGAATATGCGGGAGAGGCAGTGGTTTCGGCGGCGACCGCTTTCGTGCTCGACGTTATGGCATAGCAATCCGTGGCGAATGGCGGTCTGTATTGATCAGTTATCTATGAGCAAGAGGCTGATACTGGAGATATAACTTTCGATCGCAGGTGGAAATTCCGGAGGATTACAAAATGTGGCAATTCAAGAGCGCGGCCCCCTGGGCAAACAAGTTGACAAAGCGCAGTCTGATTTTGGCCGGTACAACAACGTTGCTCACGCTCTTGGCGCTGGCGCCAACGGCCGGCGCGCAAGTTGTGATCGGGGTAGGCGTAACCCCGCCTATGTGTTCTTACGGCTACTATGACTACGCACCTTATGGCTGCGCACCGATGGGTTTCTATGGGCCCGGCTATTTCTATAACGGCATCTTCCTGGGCGTGGGCCCATGGGCGAACTGGGGCTATGGCCATGGCTGGGGTGATCATCGCTTCGGCGGCGGTGGGGGCGGAAGGTACGTCGCGGGCCGTGGATACGGTGGTGGACGCGCGTATGCGGGCAATCGTGGACGTGGGTCAGCGGGAGTACGCGCGGGCCGCAGTAGCGGTGGCGTGCATACCGCAGCGGCGCGCGGTGGCGCTGCTCATAGTGCGCCCCATGCCGCAGCAGCGCGCGGTGGCGCATCACACGGAGAGTCCCATGCCGCAGCATCGCACGGCGGAGCTTCTCATGGCGGTGGCGGATCGCATGGTGGCGGCGAACATCACTAACCGGTAGCTGTTGAATTTGGCAGTGCACGGAACACGAAGCGGCGGAGCACAACGGCTCCGCCGTTTTGCATTTCCGCATGGTGTCGAGTTCAAAGGGCAGCGACCCTACCGCCGCGCGCGGCTGGGGTAGAACTCTTTTCGTTGAAGCGGCAGCCCTTCGGTAACCTGCGCCGGATTCCGACGCCCATGACAATAGGAATCATGCCGTTCCGAAAAGTGGGCAGGTTCTTATCGCTGTTTCCTGTGCTGTGCGCCGTTGTCCCGGTAGCTTTGACGGCGCAGCAGAATCGCGAGCCGATGGCCGCGACCTACTCCGCAACGGGTGATGCTCTTGATGGGCGGTCGAATCGAGTTGCTTCCCGCATGTTAACTTCCGACGAAGGCTTGGCTGTTATTGGCGCCGCTTTGGAATCACGGGCAAATCCCGATTTGGAGTCCGATTGTTCACACCTTGTGCATGCGATCTACGAGCGAGCAGGATTTCCCTATGCCTACGCGAGTTCCTCGACCCTGTACGGCGGAAGCGGCGAATTCCGGCGGGTGACGCGTCCACAACCGGGTGACTTGGTAGTGTGGGCGGGGCATGTGGGCATTATGGTGAATCCGGCGCAGCGCTCGTTTTTCAGCGCGTTGCGTTCTGGGCTGGGCGTGGATTCTTACGATTCCGCATATTGGAGAGAGCGCGGACATCCCCGTTTCTTGCGCTATATCACCGCGGTCCCGGTTACGATTCGAGCCGACGCTTCGAGCCGAGAGGATAATGCGGAAGCAAGGGCGAGTTCTGAGGCGCATCCGCTAGCGGCGCGGAACATGGGTTTTACGGCAAGTGAAGAACCACAGACCCAGCCTCATGCTGCGACGAATGCTATCCGGAGCAGCCAGATAGTCAAATCGCAGCACCCCAAGGCCAAGGAAGTAACCGATGCTCTGGAGCAGGCCTTTGCCGAAAACGCAGAAGCCCTTCGTGGCCAGGATGTGCTCGAACCTTCCTGTCCTCTGATGGTTTTTGACGAGGTCTCCGTCGAGCGAGTGAGCCTGCAAGGCAATCGGGGCTGGGCCGAAGTTCGCATGAACGGAGTCTTGAAACTGCCGGGAGACGGGAAGAACTCGGCCAGGCGAACCGAACGACAGCGTTGGCTGCTGGTCCGCCGCGGTCATGATACCTGGGAACTCGCGCTCCCCACCGAAGCGATTTACGTCCCGAGCGACGTCGCGGTTCGGATGTTGGTCCGCCAACTTGAGGGGCTTACTGAAGAGACGGTGGAACAGCCCATCCGCGCGGAGAAGAAGGTACAACTGAGCCGGCTCCTGAACATGCTTCTTGAGAAACAAATTGCGCCGGGAGCGTAGTTTGGGATGAGCGCTGCGGTTGCGCCGGGAGGCGTTCTCGCCTCACGTGATGTGGATCACAGCGTGGTGTCCGGCACTTTCATTAGAGTATGGATACATGGGCGGATTTTCCATTCTGACCAACCGCAGACGCGCCGTCGTGGCGCTGGTGCATTCGGTAGTGTTTCTCGTGGTTGCGGTGCGGCAGATGGTTGCGGCTAGTCCCGCGTCCGGTATCTGGTTGCCGTCCACGGTGCGCCCTGGCACCTGGATTCTCTGCGGGATCTTTGGCATCGTCTCCTCGATTCTTTTTTGGCTCCTGGTCATTTCCCGCGGATGGATGGAGAAATTCTATTTCGGATTCTGCACCATCAGCGCGACGTCAGGGCTGATCCGAACCGCCGCAGGCGATCAGACGTTTCACGCCGGCCTCTATATAAGAGTTGTCATGCTGGTCAGCGCGGTGCTGGTTGGATTGCTGATCGTCCGCAGGCACTCTCTCACGCACTCTCGCACGCAGGCGGAGTACGCTGAAAGTGGCTCGTAAGCGTTGTGTCCGACATTGTCCAGTTCGGCGCGCCAGGGGCTAAAGCCCAACTTCTCTAGAAGCGCCTGACGCGGCGCTGAAGCGCCGCTCTTCCACGGGACTGCTTGCATTTCCGAGTTGTTCCGCAGGCCGTGAAGCCATGCCCTTCCAAGCCAACTGATGGATAGCTCCTAGTCCGGGAGCACTTTGCCGCGGGTTTCGACGGCGAAGGGGATGACCAACAGGCCGATGCCAAACGCAATCGCGGTGAAGGCAACCGGCTTGCCGAGAGTGCCCATCCGGCTGACCAGCGCGCCCACGCCGAAATTGACTCCGGCGGCGATGAAGCGTCCGAAGGAAGTGGTGAAGGCGAAGGCGGTCGCGCGGACCGTGGTGCCGTACTGCTCGGGTAGCCAAAGACTGAACACGGCGAAGTTGCCGCCAAAGAAACCCAGGAAGAACAGCACCGCGATGAAGGGATGAAGTCCTTGAGGTAGGTAGAATGCCCAGCCAAAGCTGAGCAGGATGCAGGCCGCCATTCCGAAGTAATAAAAGGTGAGGGTTCGCTTGCGGCCAAAGCGTTCGGCTAACGGGGGAACCGCGAGGCATCCCAGGATAGTGCCCAGCGAAAGCAATCCCATGCCGAAGGAAGACATGCGCACGGCCTGCGGTTGCAACATGCCGGCACGTTTTGCGAGGTTGATGATTGCCGTGGGAGCATAAACCGCGGCCGCCCACAGGCCGCAGATGGCCGAAGCCAACAGGACGGTGTTGACCAGCGTGCGCTGCGTGTAAGGAGCGGTGAAGATTCGACGCAGAGAAGAAGGTCCACGGGCGGATTTCACCGTGGCCTTTTGTTGCCAGCGCTGGGGCTCCTTCACACGGAACAAGACAATGAAGGCGACGATGACGGGCGTGAGGCCGCACCAGAACATGGCGCGCCAGCCATAATGAGGAGCGACTGTGTAGTTGAGAGCCGAAGCCAGAAAGAATCCGGCGTAGTAACCAGTCTGCAGATATCCGGCGCCCATCTTGCGGCGGTCTTCGGGCCACGCTTCGGCGACGTAGGTTCCGGCGAGCGCCCACTCGCCGCCGATTCCGATGCCCGCGAGCAAGCGGAACAATGCCAATTGCCACACCGTCTGCGACAAAGCCGCAGCTCCGGTGAAGATGGCATAAACGAAGATGGTGGCGGCCAGCACCCGGCTGCGGCCGAACTTGTCGGCAATCGGCCCCCAGATTAGCGATAGACCCCATCCCACCAGGAAGAGGGCAAACAGCGTCGATCCCGCGAACCCTACGTTGGCCGGAGTGGCTTTGTAGCCTGATTTGGGAAGCAGTTCCGTGAGTGCTGGGCTAAGGACGAGTGCATAGATCACCGAATCCATGCCGTC
>PMXH01000139.1:0-167 GCA_003165855.1 Acidobacteriaceae bacterium
ACCACCGACTTTCGCCGTGAACTGCGCTCCATCCAGGATTCGCGGGTGGATGGTATCGTGCTGTGGACCGATGAAGCGCAGACGGCGATGATCCTGAAACAAATGCATGAGCTAGGCATGAAGCAGCCCGTGTTCGGAAGCTATCGCACCATTGGCGACGATCTGAT
>PMXH01000139.1:194-5934 GCA_003165855.1 Acidobacteriaceae bacterium
ACCGGGCACATGGTCTTCGACACCAACAGCAAGAACATCGCACCCATGTATCTGGCGCGGGTGCATAACGGAGTGATCGAGTATCGTCCCGCTTCCATAGATCCATTGCCGGCGCACTCGGATGCTTCACCAGCGGTTCCGGCGAATGGCGTGCCGGTACCCTATGCGCGAGTGGGTGAGGACGGCGTCTCCTACTCCGGTCCTCCAGTAGCTGACTCAGTTACAAATGAAGTGCGCATCGCGGTGTTCGGTCCGCATGCCGAAGAGGCCGTCAAGTCATCGGAAGTTCAGGTCGCGTTGAACGCAACGCCGGGACGGCGTTTTCAGTTGATCGCGGTACCCTCGGACGTCTCCTGGGGCAAAGCATCGACGGGCCTGGTGAATGCGATCTTCGACCNNAGGCCGGTCCGAATGCGCAGCGGATTCGCGACGTGCTGGCTTCGGGATCGGAAGTCGCTGGAGTGCGGTTTGCATCCACGGGCGAGCCAAGCAGTCACTAAAACATTCCTGGCTTGTTAACGGCCCATTCTTGCGCAGGCGGGAAGAGTCTGTGGCCTGGAAAAATCTGGCGGAGAGAGAGGGATTCGNNCACTCGGCCATCTCTCCGCGTCCCCAATTTCATTTTCATTTTATCAGGAGAGTGTGGGCTTCGAGTCTCCTCCTCTGTGAATCGGCATTGCCAGGGGCTTTTGGGCGAGCGCATCCGGAGGCGAGCGCGCTCCGAGGAAGATTCAGGCGATTGAGTCCGCGTTGAGCCTTACTGGCTTCGGAGCTCTAAAGCAGTGAAGTTGTACTGCTGATCCGGCGGATTACGTGCCACATTTTCTTGTCAGGCTGCGTGCCGCGCCCTAGCCTTCCTTGAGGACGCCGTCCCGTCGGTGTTCGCGCTGTTGTGAACTTCTTCCAGCGCATCGTTGATCCTTTGCGCGCTCTTCAGATCCCACCGGCAAAGGACGCAGCGCATGGCCACGGTGTAAACAAAATGTGCGTAGGCCGGACACTTGATGTTCGTACACGCCTTGGTAATCATTTCCAACCGCCTCGCCCGTCCCGGCTCTCCGCACTCAAGCCGAATTGAGATCTAGCCGACGGTAGCACGCTTCCCTACCCGCCCAGCCGCGGATTTTCAGCACCAATCCATCGGATTCCTTTCTTGGAGTAAGGCACGATTCAGTAGCGGCGCAGTTTGAATTTAGTTCCTAAGAGGCCGTCATCCCGAAACGCGGCGTACTTCAGTCGCGGGAGGGATCTCCCATAGATGCGGCCAGTGGGAGACCCCTTCGACTTCGCTAAGGGCAGGCTCTTCGTTCCGCCTGAAAAACGTCTGCACTCAGGATGACCCGGGACCATAGGCCGAGAAATTCAAATTAAGCCACCGCCCCATGATTCGAAGCTTTTGCTTTTGGTGGTGGATATCGTATAGTTGGGTTCCAGGTGGGGTCAATGCTGGAAGAACCCAAAGGTTGGCGGCAGCTACAGCAACGGGCACAACGGGAAAAAGACCCGAAAAAGCTCGCCCAGATCATCGATCAGATGAACCAGTTGCTAACCGAGCATGAGCACGCAGCCGCGAAAGAAGAGAAGCTTGCCTCCGTCGCCCGCGCGAACGTCCCAAGCAATACCCGTCAGCGAGTTGATTACGTAGCTCTTACAAACTTGTCCAGTTCGAAGCGCAATTCGAGAATTCGGCGCTTTCGCGTCTGGTAAGTATCCAGTTCTTCCTCTGTGAAATCGCTGAACTTTCTGCCTACCACGGATTCCACCTGTTGCTGAAGGAGTTCGCAAAGCTCACGCGCAATGGCGTCGAGCCCTGCAGTTTCCATAGAAAAGAAGTATCACAAGCGGCTCATCAAGACTGTGAGCGTGAGCATCACACAGGATGACTCAAATCACGTCAGCCCCGCGCAAGAATGTCTTCGATCTGCTGCAGGTGGTTGATGTCATGCCCCGCGAACATACGGACGATATGCTCAATCGTCTCCTGACCGCGTTCGGCGTGCATTCCATAATGTTTCCACTGCTCGGGCGTGAGTGACTTGAGCAGCGCAAGGTTCGCCTCGCGAACCACGCGGAATTGCTCCACCGATTTTCGTGGATCGCGCTTCTCATAGTGCCCGCTGATTACCCAGGAATCCTGATCGAACGCCGCAATGGGCGTTCCCGGCGCGCCCAGAATCAGCCGCATCCGGAAGCCCCCCACGATTTCCGCCTCGGCAAGGTGCGCGAGAATCTCCCCGACCGACCATTTGTCCGGAGCGGGGCGCTTGCGCAATTTGGCCGTGGGCACACCTTTAATCAAACGCTCAAGCTTCTTCGCCGTGGCGGCCTGCACCGCCAGCGGTTGCTTCCCTTCCATGTTCTTAACGATTCGCTGCGTGTATTGCTGCGGTGTTTCCTTCATTTCGTTCGTCTCCCGTTTTTTTCTTAGACGATGTCCTGTTCCCTACGTGAGCGGTCGGCGAATTACTTTCCTGCTTTCTGCCCCGCCTGAAAAACCGTCCACGGCCCCGCTTTCATATCGCGCAGCAGCGGCTTCTGCCACGAGTATTCCGGATGCCGCTCCAGGAAATCCGCCGCCACAAAATCCGCTCCGCAAGGATGCCCCGCGCGCGCGACGAAACTCATATTCGCCGCCATCTCGCTGTCGGTCGCTTTACCCTGCACCGCGCCTCCGGGATTGTAACCATCCCAACCCCATTCCTTCACGCCGCGCGACGAATCGTCTACGTGCCCGCACAGCGAGCGTTCGTTGGGTTGTCTTTTCTTTTCGAAGCTGTCGAAGTGATCCGCCAGGAAGTCTTCCGCCATCTCGACGTCAATGGTTCCCTTGGCATGCTGCACCAATTCATCGGCGCGCGCATGCCGCGCATTCGCCGACGACGAAGCATCCTTGGGATCGAATCCGTCGGTTTCTTCCCGAATCAGCTTCGGATCCCGCGCAAAGTTCGAACTGACGAAGTATCCATCCTTCGTTCTCCACAGCGGCGTGTTCTTCAGTCCCAGTTCAAGATACGCAATCTCCCCAGTCTTGCGGTCGCCGATCAGCCAGTCATTGGCGTAGCCGCCGTTGTTACCTTCCTTGATAATACGTACATAGTCATCAACGCTCTCGGCATACTGCAGCGCCTTGCGCGAACGCATGAACTCCGGTTTGCCTTTCGGATCCCAGCCCTCAAATTGTGTGATGGTGGTTTCGGTAATCATGATCCCCGCCGCGTTTACCCCGAAATCGTCATCGCTGGTGATCACTCCCGGAAAACCGTCCATCAGAATGCGCTGGCCGTGCTGCGGCAAAATATCGAAGACGATCACCCAGCGCTCGCCCGCCAGATAGCTCGTCCAGTTGTTGTGCGCAATCACGATCTGGTGGTCTTTCGTATAAGCCCCCGTCGCGATAAACGCACTGCAATTGCCCGGAGCCTTCAGCTTCGGCGCCCGGGCTTGTTTCTCCCGCTTGTTCAGCCACGGCACATAGTAGTCCGGAACTTCCTCAAACGCGTTCAGCGCCACAATGTCATACACGTCCAGATCGACGCCGTGCGCCTTCACACCGTCGGCGATGCCTTGCAGTTCCTGTTGATACTCAGTGTCGATATGCGGCCAAAGCATCTCGCGCGCCGTCTTGCGAAAGAATTCCCAATCGCGCTGCGTTTGGTGGGTATCGAAAAGCTTGATCGCCTCTAGCGCATCGGCAATCTCAGGAGCCAACAAATATCCATGCTGGAATCCAACCTCAGACGGGGAACCTTCCAGATGAACGTAGGTCCAACCACCGCGCTGAAAGCGATAAGCCGTTTCCAGCCGCGGATCAGAAGCAGTCCCCGCAGTTTCTTGCGGCTGCGCCATCCCCACCGACGTAGCCAGAAGCACCGCGGCCAACGCAATTCCCATCCCCTTCGCGAAGCCAACGCACGAACACCCATCCCTCATAGCAGCCTCTCAATCTCAGATCTTCGATCTTGATCTCCGCAACCGCCGCCGGACGACCATTCTAGCCCAGTCCAGGCCAGCCTCTGCAAGTTCTTGCAACCGGGTTCGCCCACTTCGGTTCACCGCACTTTTCCCCATCCCCCGCACGCCCTTCCGTGGTAACATTCCGCCCCTAAACTCCTCGGAGGAAGCTTCTTGAAATTCCATCGCCTTTCCGCCTTCACTCTTGCCCTGCTGCTCATGTTGAACATCCTGGCGGCAGCACAGGATTCCCTGCCTCTCGCGCATCATGTTTCTGGGACCGTCCCGGTGCAGGCATCCGCATCGGCCCGCGCACTGTCCGCGGAGCGCCCACTTGTGCCGCCGGTTACCGCGGCGGCGTCGCCACTCGAAAGTCCAGCCGTGCACAACTGGCAGCTACAGGCCACTCTGACCGGTGCGGTAATTCATGACCTCTCGTTTGCTTCGCCCTCAGTGGGTTACGCAGCTGCGGAGCTTGGCCAGGTCTGGAAAACCTCCGACGGAGGCAAGACCTGGAAAGAGATCCTGAATCTCGGTTCTCCTTACTACTTTTATGGTGTTACGGCACTGACCGCGAACGACGTAGTCATCTCAGGCTTCTACGATTCCTCCAGCTTTGAGGGCCTCATCCGCTGGAGTCACGACGGTGGCCAGACTTGGAGCAATGACATCGTTCTCACTTCCACCGGCTGGGTGCAGCGTGTGCGTTTTCCCAACACCAGCAACGGCCTGATCCTGGACTTAACCGGAGGTTCCTCCGGCAACACCGCGCAATACAGCACCGACGGCGGCGCCGCCGCCTCCGACTGGACCACCATTGTCGACAATACCGATGGCGGCTGGTTTGGCCTGCAATTCAGCCTGCTCTCTAATCTCCACGCTCGCGCCTCCGGCATCAACTTCTGCAGCAGCCCGAACGCCGGCGCCAAATGGACCTGCGGTCCCTCCGTCGATTCCGTCTTCGACGGTTCCGTATTCTTTCTGAACGACAGCTATGGCTGGGTCGGCGGCGGAGAGATCAGTCCAAACGTGGAAGGCTGGGTCCACGTGACCACGAACGGCGGCAAGACCTGGACCGCTCGCACTCTGGACGGTCCCTGGCCGATTCGGCAGCTTTTGTTCCTTACCCCCAAGACGGGCTGGGCGGCCGGCGGCAACATTTATAGCGGCGTCGGCGGCATCTACTTTAGCAGCAACGGCGGCCAAACCTGGTCGGTCGACGTCACTACCAACGCCGAAATGGACGCCTGTGACAAGCAACCCGTAAATTCCGGCTTCCGCGTCTGGTGTGCCGGATACGACTCGTCCTTTAACGGCGTCATCTACGCGCTGGATCTCAAGTAGGCCCGAAGTTTTCTTTAGATGTTCGTCCGTTGCTCGGTATGCCGCTGCAAATACCAGCAGGGGACGTATCCCGCACGAGGGAAAAGTGCGTTGACGCAGGTTTGCGCTTCCGGTGGATTGAAGAGGAATACGGTCTTGCCGCTTTTCTGCGCCACCGCATCGTAGCTGGTGATCGTGATTTGTCCGAACGGTTGCCGA
The DNA here is from genome assembly GCA_003165855.1 of Acidobacteriaceae bacterium. Classification (GTDB taxonomy): domain Bacteria; phylum Acidobacteriota; class Terriglobia; order Terriglobales; family Acidobacteriaceae; genus Sulfotelmatobacter. The sequence goes on from PMXH01000139.1 coordinate 5,688, forward strand.
TTCGCTGCGACTCGATAGCGGAACACGGCGTAATCCCCGGCATACGCAAGCGCCGTCGCGCCCAGCGCGCACGAGAATCCAACCACGATCAATCGCTTCAGAAACTGTTTGATTCTCCCGCTCAGCACTGGAGACACGGCCTACAATTATATCCGTCTGCGCCGATGTCGGCCGTGTGTCGCGGGCAGCATTTCTAATGTCGCCCTGTCAGCAATCCCGCGCCCGATTGTCATTCCGTCTCTAACGA
>PMXH01000587.1:0-12495 GCA_003165855.1 Acidobacteriaceae bacterium
CTGAGGCTGGGGTTGATTCCGGGGTTTGGCGGGATTCCGCGACTGAAGCGGGATTTGGGCAATGCGGTGGTGAGGGATCTGTTGCTGACGGGACGCAGCTTTAATGCGACCAAGGCGCAGCAGATTGGGCTGGTGAGCCAGGTGGTGGGCGAGGGTGAGGCGTTGCGGGCGGCGCGGGCTACGGCGGCGCAGTTGGGGAAGTTCGATCGGGCGACGGCTGCGGCGGCAAAGAAGTTTATCAAGCCGATTCCGCTGGAGGAGCTGCGGCGGGAGATTGACATTTTTTGTGAGCTGTTTGCGCGTCCGGCAGTGCAGGCGGGGTTGCGGAAGTTTGTGGAGAGTGTGGATGCGCTGCCTTATTTGCCGTGAACCGGTTGCCAGTACCCAGTGGCCAGTTGCCAGTACAATTCACAAGCGCGCAGCAAACGAAAAGCAGGTTCCCTCACCGGGCTTTCGCACGGTTCGGAATGACAACAGTGAGTGGGAGTTGGTCTTGATGAATACTGGTGAGCAGACACTGGATGAGATTCTGACGCTTGCCGCGGCGCATTTTAAGGTGCCGCGGGAGAGGCTTTCTCCTGACGACGACTTCTTCAAGATTCTGGGGATTGACAGCTTGCAGACGCTCGATTTGCTGACGAAGCTAGAGAACCATTTTCGCGTCGAGCTGCCCGATTATGAGTTGCAGGGAGTCTCCGATTTTCGCACGCTGGCGGGGAAGATTCAGGCGAGGCTGTAGAAGAAATCCACAACGGAGACACTGAGGCACGGAGAAAACCTGGTAGACCTCTTTATTTATCGACCTTTGCCTTACGGTGTGGGTAACTGACTCATTAACATGGTATTCTCCGTGTCTCTGTGCCTCTGTGGTGAAATAAGTCTTTGATGCTCGATCTCCAAAAATATAGCTGTCTGGGCGCGGCGTTGCGGGATGCGCTGGAGCGCTTTGGAGGAGAGATCTGCCTGATTGAGGCGGACCGCGACCGCGAGAAGACACAGCTTACTTATTCCGACTTCAAAGAAATCAGCTTGCCGTTGGCGCGGGCTCTGGAGGATGCGGAGTTCGATGCGGGCGATCGCGCGGCGATCCTGATGACCAATCAGTCGAAGTGGCTGATCTCGGCGTACGCGATTTTCTATAGCGGCGGCGTGCTGGTACCGCTGGATTACAAGCTGACGGCGGCGGAGCAGTTGCACTTGCTGGCGCACTCCAAAGCGAAAGTGCTGGTGGTGGAGTATTACCTGTGGCGGGCGATTACGCAGTCGGCGGAGTTTTACAACATCAAGACCAAGCTGGTGCTGGTGACGGAGGCGCCGCTGGGCGCGGACCTGGCGGGGGGATTTCGCTGGGAGGATTTCAAGCGCAAGGGCGCGCCGGATTTTGTGATGCGGCAGCGGGAGGACGTGGCGTGCATTGTGTATTCGTCGGGCACGGGCGGGCGCCCGAAAGGATGCGTGCTAACGCATGAGAATTATCTGGAACAGTGCCGGGCGTTGACGGCGTGGTATCCGTTTTGGCCAGGGGTGCGGTATTTGAGCATTCTGCCGACGAATCATGCGATTGATTTCATGGTGGGATTCATTGGGCCGTTTGTGTGCGGGGCGTGCGTGGTGCATTTGCGGACGTTGCGTCCGGAATTTGTGCGGGACGCGTTTGTGCGCTACCGGATTACGTATGTAGCGCTGGTGCCGATGATCGTAAAGAACCTGGAGCGCGGACTGCGGGCGAAGTTCGACGAACTGCCGGGGTGGAAGCGCGCAATTCTGAATCGAATGATTGCACTCAATCGCGTACTGACGCGGAACAAGCCGCGGGTGAAAGTGAGCCGGATGCTGCTGCCGCAAGTGCACCGGGCATTTGGTGGGGAACTGCTGGCGCTGATTACCGGCGGGGCGTTTATGGAGCCCTCGACGATGCAGTTTTTCTACGACCTGGGAATTCCGGTGGTGAACGGTTATGGGCTGACGGAGGCGGGGACGTCGCTGACTTTGAATGACCTGAAACCGTTTCGCGCGGATACGGTGGGCAGGCCGCTGCCGGGGGTGGAACTGCGGGTGTTGAATCCGAATGAGGAGGGGATTGGAGAAATTGCGGCGCGGAGCAAGACGGTGATGTCGCAATATCTGGACGATCCGGAGTTGACGCTGGAAGCGATTGTCGATGGATGGCTGCTGACGGGGGATTTGGGGCGGTTCGACAACAGCGGCCACCTGCAGCTTTTCGGACGGAAGAAGAACATGATCGTCACCGAGGGCGGGAAGAATATTTATCCCGAGGATATTGAGACAGTCTTCGACGGGCTGCCGGTGAAAGAGTACTGTGTGTTCGCGGCGAACTATGTGTGGCCGCAAAAAGAGATGGGACAGGAGATGCTGGTGATGGCGCTGCGGCTGGAGCAGAATCAGCGCTTCGACAGCGCGCTGCTGGGAGAGATCACGACGCGGAACCGGCGGTTGCCGGATTTCAAGCGGGTGGGCGGGTACATCATTTGGGAGAAAGATTTTCCGCGGACGGCGTCGATGAAGATCAAGCGACAGGCGCTGGCGGAAGAAATTGGAAAGACGGCGGAGCGGGGAGTGGTGGTGGAGTTGTGAGTGGGCGGCAAGGGTATCTGGCCATTGTGAATCCTGCGGCAGGAGGAGGCCGGAGCCGTAAGATGCTGGGTGCGGCGTTGGAGCGATTGCGAGCGGGCGGGGTTGCAGTAGACGTGGCAGAGACGCGGAGCGCTGGGGATGCAACCCGGATGGCGCGGGAGGCTTACGGGCGAGGGCAGCGAAGATTTATTGCGGTGGGCGGGGACGGGACTTCGTATGAAGTGGTGAATGGACTTTTCCCGGAGGCCAGTGCGGGGGAGCGTCCGGTGCTGGGGTTTTTGCCACTGGGGACAGGGAATTCTTTTCTACGCGATTTCAGCGACCGCGGGGTGGAGCATGCGATCGAGTCGCTGATTGCGGGGCGGAGCCGGAACTGCGATGTGCTGCGGTTGCGGCATCGCGGCGGAGTTATCCACTACATTAATCTGCTGAGTGTGGGATTTCCGGCGGACGTGGCGACGTTACGGGCGCGGCGTTTCAGCGGGCATGGAGAGTTGGGATACTTTATTTCGATTTTTCTAGGGTTAGCGCGATTGCAGAGAAGGCCGTTTCCGGTGAGGGTGGAGGGGGAAACGGAATTTGACCGGCGACGCTGTTTGTTTCTCACCTTCAACAACAGCAAGTTTACCGGCGGGACGATGATGATCGCGCCGAAGGCTGAGGTGAATAGCGGGTTGATCGAGTACGTCCGCTGGGGAGCAATTGGGAGGCTGGGGTTGATGCGAAACCTGCCGGGACTCTATGATGGCACGCACATTGAGCATCGGCTGGCGGAGCGAAAAGCGGTGAAGCGGGTGGAATTCGATTTAGATGCGCCCGTGGATGTGATGGTGGACGGGGAAGTGTTGACGCTCGATTGCAAGGAGTTGGATGTGCTGCCGGGAGCGTTGAGCGTGGTGGCGTGAGCGCGTGATATAAGAAGGGAATCATGTCTGAAGAGCGGCGAAAACGGCATCAGGAGCGGGAGGGCGCGACGGAGTCGAATCCGGAATCGCGGAAGAAGATGCTGATTTGGGGCGGGATTGTAGTGCTGTTTGTTCTCGCGTGGGTTGCGGGATGGGAGTACAGGAATCATCGTTACGATGGGTTCGCGAAATGTCTGGCATCGAAGCAGGCGAAGATGTATGGGTTGTACTGGTGTCCGCACTGCGCCGATCAGAAAGCGATGTTCGGGAAGGCGTTTCAGTATGTGCCGTACGTGGAGTGTGCGATCAAGGGCGGCGGCGGAATAACCGAAGAGTGTAAGGCGGCCGGGGTGAAGTTATTTCCGAGCTGGCAGTTTGGGTCGAATAAGCCGATCGAAGGGGTCTTTCCCCTGGAAGAACTGCGCGATAAGACTGGGTGCAGTTTGCCGTGAGAGCCAGTGGAGATCGACCGGCTAAGGCCAGCGTGATTTCAACGAAGGACAATCGAGGATTGTTTCTGGGGATCGCGATTTTGGCGATTGCGGGAGTGGCGGTGTCGGCGGTGTCGCTGGAGCGGCATTACGCGAAGTCGGCGACAGCATTCTGCGAGTTGGGGGAGAAATTCAATTGCGATATTGTGAACCGGAGTGAGTATTCGAGTGTGATGGGAATTCCGGTGGCGGGGATTGGGTTGGCGGGGTACGGAGTGCTGCTGGCACTGGCGACGGTTTACCGCTCGAGGGCGGAGACGCCGTTGCGACTGCTGGTGCTGGCTTTCGCGGGATTGGCGTTTGCGTTGTATCTCACGTACGTTGAGGGCTACGTGCTGGAGACGTGGTGCATTCTGTGTTTGAGTTCGCTGGGGCTGATTGTGACCATCACAGGGCTGGCGGGAGTGGTGAAGGTTAGGGCGTAGGATGATCCATTCCCTCGGGGGCTAAAGCCCTCATCGGTCTTGGCATTTATCGCAGCGCTGAAGCGCTGCGCCATCCAAAACGAAAACTCTTCTGATGGCAAGAATCCAGAAAACAAAGAAAGTGGAGGCCGATTCTGCGGCGATTCGCGCTGGCGGGGCGACGGGAGATTTGCGTTTGCATGAATTTCGCAGCCGCGTGTTTCGCAATACTCGCTTCTTGCGGGTGTGGCTGCCGCCGGGGTATGACAATGCGGAGAACGGTGACCGGTATTATCCGGTGCTGTATTTGAACGATGGTCAGAATCTGTTCGAATCGTCGACGGCTTTTGCCGGGGTCGAGTGGCAGGTGGATGAGACGGCGGACCGGTTGATTCGCGAAGGGGATGTGCCGCCGATGATTGTTGTGGGCATGGATAACACGGGCAAGGATCGGATTCGCGAATACATGCCGCACCGGTCGATGCATCCGATGATGCTGCGGGCGCAGGGGCGGTATTATCCGAATTTTCTGATGAAGGAAGTGATGCCTTTTGTAGAGCGGCAATACCGGGTAGCGACGGGGGCGGAGAATACGGGACTGGGCGGATCGTCTTTGGGGGCGCTGATTGCGCTGTACACGGCGATGGCGCGGCCGGGAGTGATTGGGCGTTTGCTGCTGGAGAGTCCGTCGCTATGGGCGTCGGGCCGGCAGGCGATCAAGGAGAGCCGGGGAGTCAGAATTTGGCCGGAGCGAATATTTCTGGCAGTGGGAACTGAGGAGGCCGGGAGCGCGGAACGGAGCCGTTCGGTGGTGGATGATGTGCGGGAGCTGGCGGCGGTTATACGGCGAGCGGTGCTGAGTGAGAGCCGGTTGCGGCTAGTAATAAAGGATGGAGCGGGGCACAACGAGGCGGCGTGGGCGGAGCGGTTTCCAGAGGCGCTGCGGTTTTTGTTCGGGCGGTAGTTTCAAGCTGGAATAATTTCAAGTCAGAGAATTCGGAACCGCGACTGATTTCCTGCCGAGGTTCCATATCCCATACAAGAGAGCGGCCATCACGGGGACGGAAAGCTGGAGGTGCGTCCAGCGTGCGAGCGGGCCCAGCAGGGGGAGTACGAAGGCGAGATAGAGAAGGAGTTTGAAATGGGGCGTGGCGGGGTGGCCGGGGTGAGAGATGATCCAATCGGAGAGTAGCAAGAATGCGGGCGCGAGGATGACGAGGTCGTAAACGGTGAGGTGCGGAGCGAGGAGGACGGTGGCGAGCAGCAGAGCCGAATAGCGCAAGGAAAGCGAGAGGCGGCTTCGGTAGCAAGCGACGGTCAGGGCGCAGACTAGGAGTGCGCTGATTACGTAGAGCGCAAGAGACGCTGAGGGCCAAGGGATGAGCATGGTCCAGAAGGTGCGAAGGGAATGGGTTTGGTAGAGCCGGGGCTCGAGCAGCGGAAGCTGGCGGGATGCGTCGAGGAGTGTCCGAATCCATTGGCGCAGCGGACCGAGGCCGTAGTAAAGCCAGGCCGCAGTTAACTGTGCGGCGGCTGAGAGAAGAGCGCCGGCGATGATTCTCCAGCGAAGTGTTATCAGAAAGATGAGAGCGGCGGCGAGGGCGAGTTGCGGTTTGAAGATGAGGCATCCGAGGGCGAGGCCGGCGAGGAATTCACGCTGGGTGCGCAGGGCGAAGAAGGCGAGCGTGAAGCAGGCGAGAGCGAGGGCGGAGGTTTGTCCCCAGGCGATGAGGTGCCAGAAGGCGGGGAAGGCAAGCGCGAGAATCACGATTGTGAGTTTGTGGTGGCGGAGGTTGGGGCATGCGCGCCAGACGGAGTAGCAACACAGACCGTAGATGAGGGTGCTCATTGCGAGGCAGAGGATCAGCGCGCAGGGATACGACAGGCGGGCAAGGGGCGCGAACAAGATTGAAACCTGAGGCGGATAAAGCGGCAGATAGCGGATGCCGGCCGCGGCTGGGATGCGCTGGGCCACAAGTTCGGATTGTGCCCGTATGTTGTAGAGATCGGCGCCGCGGTGAGCGAGGGCGAGCGAGCCGAGAGTGTAGAAGTGCAGAAAGTCAGTGCCTTTGAAGTTGCGGGCGCGATCGAAAAGGCCGGGCGTGGCCATATTCCAGGTGTAGACAGACCAGAGGCAGAGGGCGAGGATGAGGCCGTGGGCGCGCAGGCGGCGGGAGGTGAAGAATGAGGTAGCCGTCGCTGGAGTCATGGGCTCGATCATGATAGGGGGTTGGCACTCATGAGGGGTGCGAATCCGCAGTCGCTAATTGCGGTGCGGCAGTATCGCCGTGTCTGGACAGGAGCAAGAGAGGCAGGAACAGCGGAAAGAGCGAAACCAGAAGCGAAGGCAGCAGGGGCATTCGACTGGGCGAATTCAGGTTAGGTGGAAAGGCGAGCAGGACCGCGGAAGTAATCCATGGCCAACTCGTGCTGAAAACAAAAACGAGGCGGGAGAATCTTGGAAGACTGTTCCAATCGTGCAGGAGGAGCATCGCTGGCAGAATTAGCATGACTTGATTGAATGGCGTGAAGAGCGGGAAGGCGAGGATGGTGCCCATGAGAAATCCGGCGAAGATGGTAGCGAACTTTCGCGAGTCCGCCGTCTCTCTTCGATTCCGCCAGGCAACGAGCAGGAAACCGAGAACGACGATGCCGCCAATGATCTCTCCGAGCGTGTCACCGAGGGCTATGCGGAGCAGGGAGGTTGTAGGGAAGTATCGTTGATAAGCGGCGGCGCCTGCGAGGAAAAAGCCGATCCAGCCGGGAAGAACGAATTCGCCGCCTCCAATAAGGACGGCCAGCATTGCGAGGAAACCCGCCAACAATCGCCATCGCCTTCGCCAGTTGCCCGTCATCCAAATGAGGAAGAAGCACAGAGGGAAAAGCGCCATCTGGGGTTTGAGGGTGGAACAGGCTAGAATCATGCCCCCGATGGTCAAATAATTTCTGCTGACGCACCACGCTCCGGCAATCAGCAGCGACCCCACCACTATGGCTAGTTGCTGGTGTTCCAGTCCCTGGACGATCTGCGGGCTGCTGACAGTAAACAAGGTGATGGCCGCGAGGCGCTCCGGGGGTAGACGCCAACGCAAAAGGTCCAAGCTGAGCGGCACGCTGAGTGCGGCCAGCAAACCCAGAACCAAAGGCGCCCATCGATACACTTGGGCAAAGTCGACGTACATGGTGGGAGCCATGAGGAATACAACAAAGACGGGGTAAGCGAAGCGCTGTTCGTCGGCGATCTGGTGCGCGGGTTCGCGGAAATCCTGCGTGACGCTGTGCCCGTAGTAGGCCATTTGGATTTCATGGCTGACTTCCGGACTATACGGATTACGTCCGCGCAGCAGGAGTTCGCGCGTCCCGACCCATCGAGGATACAGGTCGCCCATTGGGACTTTGACTCCGTCATGCATCATCCCGATGTAGCCTGCCCACGGTTGCTGGATCCTGGACGCATACAGCCAGGTGATTCCGCAGACGAATAAACTCAACAGAAGCCAAAGTCGGATCTTCATCTATCAGGGAGCCTCGTACGGTTTCAGTTGGGGTGGCGAGTCGTCGCCATTCACTCGCCACACCCGGCGATCTCCGAAGTAACTCAGCAATTCCTGGTTCTCGGTGGCTCCCATGTCACGAGCCCACACGATCCTGGAGCTATCGATTTCCGCGTCGTTCCAAACCCATTCCCGATCGAAGTTGTGATGCGGGCCGTAGGTGACGAAAACTAATTGGTTACCCGGCAACCGAGAAAGCTGGCGCTTGATTTCGGAGCGCTGCAGATTACCGCGCGGCCACGCGGATTCGATCTGGACATGAACTACCAATGCNNGGGAGACCAGTGGCGCAATTGCCGCATGCCTTGCACGATGAGCAGGTAAAGGGCTCCGGTGGCGGGAGCGAAGTAGTGAGGAATAGCCCAAGTTTCTACCGCAAGGGCGGCGGCCATGGCACCGCATAAAAGAAGAGGCAGACGCATTTTGCGCCGGCGAAGGAGACAAGGAAGCGTCAGCAAAGGGAGGGTGAGAAGCGGATCCAGGTAGAATTGCCACCAACCGCTGAGCCTTTCCGCAGCGCGGCTTCGATATCCAGTGAAGGTCCGGTTTATCTCGAACACCCTACGTTCCCAGCGATAAAAATCAGCCATGACCTCGTGGTGATACGCCACGGCCGGACGCGGAGTTTGCCAAATGAAGTAGGGAACCGCAGCGTAAGTGTCGGCCTCCACCTGGTAAGTCATCCGGAACGGGTTGCCAGTTACGCGATAGTAATAGTAGCCGGTGGCCAGGGACGCGACGAGCAAGAAACAGAAGATTGGCAGAATAACCCGCGGTATGGATCGGCTCAACGGGGGACGATCTCTCCCCACGAGCCAGAAGAGCATGGTGAGAGCTATGGGGACAACAAAGACCAATCCTTCGTAGGGGCGGCTGTTGGCTAGAATCACGAGGCCCAAACCCATCAGCAAAGCATCGCGTACTCGAAGATGCTTGCGCAAACGTGGCCACGTACCCAACACGAGCGCGCCGCCGAGAGCCACAATCGACGTTGCCCAGTAGCCATTCATCCAATAGCTGAGGAGGCCGAGGCGGAGCACGGCCAGTGCCGCTCCCAGCAAGGCCCATGGCGGAGGCAGCCAGCCTTGCAGCATCCAGCACAAGGCAGAGCACATTAAGGCAGTCACGAGGATTTGGCCGATCCAGGGATTGCCGAGGAGTTGGCCGGCAGCGAGGACCATTCCTTGCGCGGGAGGGTACATCGACATATAGGTGGGCTGCTGGATGACATGGAAAGTTTCGAAGTGGATCCACATGGGATGAGTGGGATTGGCGAGCCTGCCGTGAGCGAAGGTATCGGCTGCGAGCAGGTAACTGAACTCGTCGTGGGCGTAGGGCTGTGGAACCCCGAGGATTGGAATGAGTGCGACGCGAATGGTGATCACGCTGAGACCGATGAGTAGCACACAGAGGCTCTGGCGACGTGCCAGGCGGGCGAAGGCGCGCTCGAGTGAACGGAAAGCGGTCGGATGATCGAGGCCGGAGGGATTTCGAGAAGAGACAAGAATCAACGCCGCGGTGGCTCCCAATAGAAGGAGTTCGATCAGTGCCAGGGAGAACGGGGCGAGGCGCAGAAGTAGGTTTTGCATCGTGACNNGATCTCCCGCGGATACAGCCAATGGGAGATCCTTCGCTCCGCCTGAAAAACGGCTGCGCTCAGGATGACGCCGGAATCTGAGCCGAGAATTCAGATTGAGCCACTACCCAAACGCCTTCAGGCTGGAGCTTTTTCTTTGTCAACGGTCTTCTCGAACAATCCGTCGACGATCTGAATCATTTCGTTATCCACGGTGCGGTTGCGGGAGATGGCCTCGAGCAGAGGGATCGAGACGATCTTGTTGGAGCGCAGCGCAGCCATGCAGCCGAATTCGCCGCGGTGCACCATGTCGATGGCGCCGAGGCCGTAACGCGTGGCCAGTACGCGGTCGAAGGCGCTGGGAGAGCCGCCGCGCTGGATGTGTCCGAGGACGACGGCGCGGGTTTCGAAGCCGGTGCGCTTTTCAATTTCACGGGCGAGGATGTTGGCGACGCCGCCGAGCTTGACGTGGCCGAACTCGTCTTTGCCCATGTCTTGCAGAACGGGACTTCCCTGGCCGGGTTCGGAGGTAAACTTTGCGCCTTCGGCTACGACCACGATGGAAAAGTAGCGTCCGCGCTCGTGGCGCTGGTGGATGGAGTCCGCGACCTTATCGATATCGAAGGGGCGCTCGGGGATGAGGATGACGTCAGCGCCGCCGGCGATGCCACTGTAGAGAGCGATCCAGCCGGCGTCGCGTCCCATGACTTCCACCACCATCACGCGGTTATGAGCTTCGGCGGTGGTGTGAACGCGGTCGAGGGCTTCACAGACAATGTTGCAGGCGGTGTCGAATCCGAAAGTGTAATCGGTCCCACCGAGATCGTTGTCGATGGTCTTGGGGACGCCGACGACTTTGGCCCCGTGTTCGTGAAGTTTTTGAGCGACCGAAAGAGTGTCGTCGCCGCCGATGGCGATGAGAGCCTCGATCTTGTTCTTCTCGAGCGAAGCCAGGCAACGGTCAATGCCGTCGGCACGCTTGGAGGGATTGGTGCGGGATGTGCGCAGGATGGTGCCGCCGCGAGGCAGAATGCCGCCGACCGTGTCCAGATCGAGGGGCATGGTCTTGTCGTCGATGACGCCGCGCCAGCCTTCCATGAAGCCGACGAATTCGTCTTCGTAGGTGAAGATGCCCTTGCGAACTACCGCGCGAATTACGGCGTTCAGGCCGGGACAGTCGCCTCCCCCGGTCAACATTCCAATCTTCATGGTTCGGCTCCAATGTATATTCAGATGAAAATTCCTGGGATGCACTCCGGGCATTGGGCTGGGTGAAGCGGCAGCCTGGGCGCGGGTCAGCAGTCGCCGGGAAGGTATAAGATTATCACTAAATGGGCAGTGATTCCTTTCTGGGAAGTCACCTCCGACACCGGCCGACAGCAGTTTCCGGCAACACTTCCGGCAACACTGCAGTGGTCCATCGAAAGTTGCCGAAATCACGACCTCGCCCCATCGCGATCCTGGTCCGATTCCGCTAAAATGCGAGCGACCCACTATGCATCCGAGGGAAACGATGATTTCTAAGTTGGTCCGCAAAGCGCGCACTGTGACTGACACTTTTCACGACTTCTACCGCGAGCCACTCGCGTCTTTCCAAGCGCTAGAAAAAGGGTTAGAGGATCGCCGGCAGCCCGTTTCCCCGGAGTTGGTGTCCCGGGTCCTTAGTGCCTACGAGGCCGCCAAACGTGACCAGCGGTCCGCGGGTGCCGAGTATCAAGCCAACGGCGAATGGACTACGCTCATTGAGGCGAAATTGAGAGCCTTTCGGGACCAGGGATCTATGGGAGAGGTTCTGGGCTCGTTTTTCCGCCACGAAGATGCTTTCATTGGCCTCTCAGACTATGCCACGCCGCCTTATCTGAAATCCCGCCGGAACCTGATGATCCGCACGCTCTTCGTGAACTCCATGCTGCACGACTATCGCGTTTGGACCGATTTGACCGGAAAGAAAATAGAAGCGGTTCGCACTCCGTGGGCGGGCAATCCTTTCGGGTACTTCATTGACGGAACCTTAGCGGTTCCGGCCACCTTTCGGCATCACTACATCGCCGAGAAGGCCGTGGCGTTGATGAATAGCAAGGGAGTTCTGGCAGAAATCGGAGGCGGGTGGGGTGACGTTGGCTTCTTCGCCTTGAGATTTCCGGGCGTGCATTACGTAGACATCGACCTCCCTGAAATCCTGCTGCTGGCTTCGTACTGGCTGTGCAGCATCCTGCCGGATCGAAAGATCGTCCTCTATGGCGAGCAAGATTCCAAGACGGTGCTCGCCAACATCGAAGAGTATGATGCGATTTTGTTCCCGAACTTTTGCCTACCCTTAATGCCCAAGGATTCCGCGGATGTTTTCGTGAACACGCACAGCCTGTCGGAGATGCGGCCGGAGACCATTCAAGAATATCTAGGACAGATTGCCCGCACTTGCAGAGGATATTTCTTGCATGAAAACAGCGACCGACCGTATCACACCCTGGGGCACACCGAAATTCCCGCCTCGTCGTCTTCGATGGAAGGATTTAGGCTACTGAGCAAAGCGATGTCTCCATGGAAGGCGGGTGGCGGCCGCTATCGCGAGTTTTTGTACGAGCGAACGGCGGCATAATTGTCGGGGGCCAGTCGGTCCGCCCCTTTCAGCGCCGAGTCCCGAAGTGATAGCTGGCCTGAGTCGTCGCCACAGAGGGTTTTCCGTCCACCAACTGAGGCTCGTACACGAACTGCTTAGCGGCGGCGACGACAATATCGACGAACGGCTGATCGCCACCAAGGACCTTGACATCCTGAACCTTGCCGTCCTCACCAATCGTGATGGTCAGATACACAGACCCCGATTTTCCCGCTAATTCCGGCGGCACTTGGGGGTCGGCCCCGGACACTTTGCGCGGCCACAGAACCGACGCTCCCTCGTTGGTCAAAACTCCCGCCCGAAACTCCGGCCGGTAAGCGATCGTGGACATGCATTCCACCTGTCCGTTG
>PMXH01000587.1:12528-19979 GCA_003165855.1 Acidobacteriaceae bacterium
GCAACGCGAATCATGCGTGGGCGATTGGGCTGAACATCCGGCTGAGCGGCAGTGCCATCCTGGGCGGATGCGACTGCGGCGCAACACACGAGTAACGCAACGGCTGTTTTGATTCGACGCATGCGACCTCCAGCGGTACGATTCCCCATCTTAGCTCTTCAGTCCGATGGCGGCGGCTTCCTGTTGGTCGTGGACTTGCTCGGCGCGGCGGAGCGCGGATTGCACGTTGTCGCAGATGTTTTCCGCGCCGACTAGTTCTTCGAACTCGGCCTGATGAATCAGGCTGGCGGGTTGTTCGCGTGCGCCACAGAGAATCAGGGTTCGTTTGGTGGCGTGCAGTTGGCGGGCGACGTCCTCGATGGCGAATACTCCGGTAGCGTCGAGAGCGGTCATGTTGCGCAGGCGGAGGATGACGACGGGCGGGAGCGTGCTCAGGTTTTCGGTGACGACGGAGAGTTTGTCGGTGGCGCCGAACAGGAACGGTCCGTGGATGCGGAAAATGGTGACGTAATAAGGGATGTCTTTGTCCTGCAGGATGTGCATGCGGCCGTCCTCGACATAATCGTCGGTGACCTCGGAGACGGTGGTAGTGGAGGCGACGCGGCTGATGAAGAGTAGAGCGGCGAGGGTCATTCCGGCTTCGACGGCGACGGTGAGGTCGGCGAAGACGGTGAGGGAAACGGTGACCAGCCAGACGCTGATGTCAGTCCTGGTGAGCTTGAGGAGTTGGGGGATTTCGCGCCACTCGCCCATGTTGTAGGAGACGACCATGAGAATTCCCGCGAGCACAGCCAGAGGCACGTGGCTCACCAAGGGAGCGGCAAAGAGCAGGATGCAAAGAAGAGTGAGAGCGTGGATTATGCCGGCGATGGGAGACTGAGCGCCAGCGCGAATGTTGGTGGCGGTGCGGGCAATGGCGCCGGTGGCGGGAAGTCCGCCAAACATGGGGGAGACGATGTTGGCCACGCCCTGGCCGAGGAGTTCGACGTTGGGATTGTGGTGGTCGTTGCTCATGCGGTCGGAAACCACGGCGGACATGAGGGATTCGATGGCGCCGAGCATGGCAATGGTGAATGCGGGGCCGAGCAGGCCGTGGATGAGGTCGGTGCGGAAGCGGGGCAGCAAGAAGTGAGGCAAGCCAGCCGGGATTCCGCCGAAACGGGAGCCAACGGTTTCTACCGGCAGCTTGAACAGCACGACGGCGACGGTGCCCAGCAAGAAAGCGACAATGGCCCCGGGGATGCGGTCGGAGATGGCGCGGCAGAGGATGATCACCAGCACCGTGCCCGCGGCCAGCGCGGTCGCGGTGTAGGAAAGCGTGTGGAAGCTGGCGGCCAGAGCTTCCATGCGCTGCCAGAAAACGCCGGGGACTTTGGCGAGCTGCAGGCCGAAGAAGTCCTTGANNATGAACTTGACCGCCGTGCCCATGCCGGCGATGCCCATGATCATGAGCAGGACTCCGCCCATCATCGTGCACATGAAAAGGCCATCGACACCGTGCAGCGTGACGATGCCGGCGATAACCACGACGAAAGCGCCGGTGGGTCCGCCGATTTGGGTCTTCGAGCCACCCAGCAAGGAAATCAGAAAACCAGTGACGATGGCGCAATAGATACCGGCCTGGGGTGTAAGTCCGGAGGCGATGGCAAAGGCCATGGCCAGAGGCAATGCGACCAAGCCCACGGTAATGCCGGCAACCAGATCGCGGAGAAATTTGCTGGCGTTGTAGTCCCGCAGGCAGAGGACAGACTTCGGGAGCCAACGCTCATCAAGGAAAACACGCGCCATTGTTTTATTATGCCGCAACGGTGAGCAAAAGAAACGGAAGAACTGGCAGTGGTGCAGTTTGGCCCGCAACGGCGGTGTGCTTACGGGAGATCCCCTTCGACTTCGCTCAGGGCAGGCTCTCGTCCCGCTGGAGAAAACGCGGGCCTTCGGAATGACGCCGGAAAGATGGAACCGCGGCGTTTGCGCTGCGGCGCAAGTTTCGGCACAATGCTCCACTGGCATGAATAAGACTCTGGCAATTCTGGGATGGGGAACGGTAGCGGTGCTCGGCGCCGTGGCAGTGGGCGCGGTGGCGGTGCGTCGGGGAGAACCTATCAACGCGCTGTGGCTGGTGGTCGCGGCGACTTGCTGTTACGCACTGGGGTACCGCTTTTACAGCAAGTTCATCGCGACGAGGATCCTCGCTCTGGATGGCCTGCGGGCGACTCCGGCGGAGCGACTGGAGAACGGGCGCGATTTTCTGGTGACGAATAAGTGGGTGGTGTTTGGACATCACTTTGCGGCGATCGCGGGGCCGGGTCCGCTGGTGGGGCCGGTGCTGGCGGCGCAATTCGGATATCTTCCGGGGACGATGTGGGTGCTCGCGGGGGCAGTGTTTGCGGGATGCGTGCAGGATTTCGTGATTCTGCTGTTCTCGGTGCGGCGCGACGGCAAATCGCTGACGGAGATGGCTAAGGACGAGATCGGGCGCGTGGGGGGATTTGTCGCCTACGTGGCGGTGATTGCGATTTTAATTATCCTGCTGGGTGTGGCGGCGCTGATCGTGGTGAATGCACTGAAGGCGAGTCCGTGGGGCACGTTCACTATTGCGATGACGATGCCGATCGCGCTGCTGATGGGGGTTTACCTGCGGAGGATTCGTCCGGGGAAGGTGCTGGAAGTGTCGGGGCTGGGATTTGTTCTGGTGCTGGCGGCGATTTGGGGCGGGCAGTACGTATCGCAGAATGCGGCGCTGGCGCGGATGTTTACGTTCAGCGCGCCGACGTTGGCGATTCTGATCATGATTTACGGGTTTGCCGCGTCAGCCTTGCCGGTGTGGCTGCTGCTGGCGCCCCGCGATTATCTGAGTACGTTCGTGAAGCTGGGGACGATCGCGCTTTTGGGAGTGGGGATTGTGGCGCTGCATCCCACGCTGCACATGCCGGCACTGACGCGGTTTGTCGACGGGACGGGGCCGGTGTTTGCAGGGAAGATATTTCCCTTTGCTTTTATCACCATTGCTTGCGGAGCGATCAGCGGATTTCACGCGCTGATTTCGAGTGGGACCACTCCGAAGCTGATTGCGCGGGAGACCGAAACACGCATGGTGGGCTACGGCGCGATGATGTGCGAGTCGGCAGTGGCGGTGATGGCGATCATCGCGGCGTGCGTGATGCAGCCGGGAATTTATTTCGCGATCAACAGTCCGGCGGCCATTGTTGGGCAGGCGCCTGCGACGGCGGCGGCAACGATTTCCAGTTGGGGATTTCCGGTAACCGCAGCCGACATGCAGGCGCTGGCACACGCGGTGGGAGAGCAAACGCTTTACAACCGGACCGGGGGAGCGCCCGCGTTTGCGGTGGGGATGGCGCACATTTTTTCGCACAGTTTGGGCGGGGAGACGTTGATGGCGTTGTGGTACCACTTTGCGATCATGTTTGAGGCGTTGTTTATCCTGACGATTCTCGATGCGGGCACGCGGGTGGCGCGCTTCATGGTGCAGGATGCGCTGGGGCATGTGTATGAGCCACTGGGGCGGACCAGTTGGTATCCGTCGATTCTGGCGACCAGTGGGCTGATCGTGGCGGCTTGGGGATATTTTCTATGGCAGGGAGTGAAGGATCCGCTGGGCGGGATTAATTCGCTGTGGCCGCTGTTTGGCATTGCGAATCAACTACTGGCGACGGTGGCGTTGTGCGTGGCGACGACGATCATTATTAAGACAGATCGGATCAAGCATCGGGCGAAGTATGCGGCGGTGACGCTGGTGCCGCTGGCATGGCTGGTGGCGGTGACGTTTACGGCGTCGTGGCACAAGATGTTCGATCCGAATCCACGAGTAGGATTTCTCGCGCAGGCGCGGGCGCTGTCGGCAGGTCCGGCGACGGGGGTGACGGGACGGCTGATCTTCAACAACCGGCTGGATGCCGCGGTCACGGGAATACTGGTGGTGATGGTGACGCTGGTGCTGGTGGAATCTCTGCGGCAGTGGTGGGGAATTTTGAGCGGAGCGAGAGAAGCGCGGGTGAAGGAATCGCCGTTTGTAAGGACGCGGCTGGTGGAGGAGCAGGGATGAAGCGGGTGCGCGAGGGAACCCGTGTTTTCGCGGCGACTTTGTTCGCGACGCTGCGGGAGATTTTTGATGAAGCGGCTTATGCGCGGTTTCTGAGTCGGGCTGGGACCGTGTCGTCGAGGGCAGAGTACGCGGCGTTCCGGCGGGAGTTCGAGGATGCGAAAGTGCGGCGGCCGAAGTGCTGTTAGGCGATTCTATCGTCCCCAAGCGCCTCGCTGCGCTGGGCGGGACAGCCGAGGGGGCTGTCCCCACACGGACCTTTGACGGCCGAGTTGTCCCACCGACGGTAGGAACTGTCCCCTCACACCGATCATGACACCAGTTCAGCTCTAGGTTCTGCGCGGGTTCCGCGCTACACTGCACTCACATGCGAGTTCTGGGCATTGATTGTGGCGGGGAGTACACCGGGTACGGGGTGGTGGAGATGCACTCCGGGGGACGGTTGGTGTGCCTGACGTGCGGGGCGATCAAGCTTTCGCCGCGGGAAACGCTGGCGCGGCGGCTGTCGAGGATTTACGACGGATTGGGAGCGCTCATTGTGGAGCATCGTCCGGATGAAGTGGCGATTGAAGGAATTTTCTACGCGCTGAATGTGAAGTCGGCGCTGAAACTGGGGCAGGTGCGGGGAGTGGCGATGCTGGCGGCGGCCGCGGCTGGGCTGGAGGTTGCGGAATATTCGCCGCTGACGATCAAGTCGTCGGTGGTGGGATATGGGCGGGCGGAGAAGCAGCAGGTGCAGCACATGGTGACGCGCCTGCTGGGACTGGCGGCGGCTCCGGAGCCGATGGACGCGTCGGACGCACTGGCTATCGCCATCTGCCATCTGCACACGGCTGGAACGCTGGAAAGGCAGAGGGTCGCGGCGCGGTGAGGATGCGAGCTTCCTTGATGCTGACTTTCCTGATGCGGGCTTTCTTGATGCAGGTCAGGCTGCGCTGGCGGGCGGTTGGGATGGCAGCGCTGGCGCTGGCGGGAATGTCAGCGCTGTTGATGGCACAGCAGGCGGTGAGCGACGGGGTGGCTTCGACGGCCGTGGTCACCTTTAGCCTGGACTTTCCGGAGTCAAATCCTGAGCACTACTCCATCGCGGTCGACGGGAACGGTCGCGCGAGCTATGAGAGTACGGTGAAGGTCGCGGAGGATTCCGAGGCGGAAACGTACCGGTTGGAATTCGACGTATCGGCGGGAAATCGTGAGCGGGTCTTCGAGTGGACGAAAGAGGCGAAGTATTTTGCCGGCAAGATTGAGTCGGGCCGCAAACTGGCTTTTACGGGGGCGAAGATCCTGAGCTACCAGGATGGACAGCGGTCGAACACGGCCCGGTACGGCTACTCGAATCTGGAGCCGGTGCGGCAGTTGACGGCTCTATTCCAGAACATGGCAGAGACGCTGGAGTACGGACGCAGGCTGGCTTATTACCATCGCTATCAGAAGCTGGCGCTCGACGAAGAGTTGAAGCGCATGGAGGCGCAGGCGAGGAATAACGAACTCAGTGAGATCCAAGGGGTGAAGCCGGTATTGCAGCAGATTGTTGAGGATGCTTCGGTGATGAATGTGGTGCGGGCGCGGGCGAAGGAGTTGATCCAGATGGGGAGTAGCGCAGGAGCGGGGCGGTGACTATTGGGCTGGCGCCGCAAGAGGAAGGCTTAAACACGGAGGGCACAGGGGAACACAGGGGACTGGGAAAGTCCGCAGAAACGGGATGAGAATTAAGACGCTCCAGTGACCGGATTTTGATGACACTGTTGGATCTAGGCCGTGTTCTAATAGCCGGGAAAGTACGTTGGAGGCTGCTATGTACAAGCCACGATTTTACGCGATGGTAATGACGGCCTTGGCCTGCGCGCTATTGGCGCTGCCGGCCGCGGCTGAATCGCAGGCCCGCATCGTTCGCTTGAGCGACGTGCAGGGCAGGGTGCAGATCGACAAGAATTCGGGATTGGGCTTCGAGAACGCGTTCACCAATCTTCCCATCACGCAGGGAACTCAACTGCGGACGGGGGAGAACGGGCGTGCCGAGATTGAGTTCGAGGACGGGAGCACGCTGGGGGTCACGCCCAACACAACGGTCGAGTTCAGCAGGCTGGGATTGAGCGAGGCGGGCAAGCGCGTTTCCACGGTGGATCTGGTGGAAGGGCGGGCATACGTGAACTGGCTGGGGAAGAGCGGCGACGAATTTACGCTGAATTTTTCCCGCGAGAACGTGGAACTGAGCCAGGCTGCGCACTTCCGGGTGGCAAGTTCTTCGACCCAGGCGGAGATCGCCAGTTTCAAGAATGAGTTGGAAGTGGTCGGTCCATCGGGCACGGTGAAGGTGGACAAGAAGAAAATGGTCAGCTTCGACGTGGACGACAATGATAAGTCGGCCGTGGCGAAGAATTTTGAAGCCGATCCTTACGACGAGTGGGACAAGCTGTCGATCGAGTATCACGATCAGTATGCGAAGAATAATTCCACTCCGTACGGGTACGGATACAGCGATCTCAGCTATTACGGTGGGTATACCAACTTTCCTGGGTACGGGATGTTATGGCAGCCCTACTTTACGGGGGTTGGTTGGAATCCGTTTATGGACGGGGCGTGGTCATGGTATCCGGGGATGGGATACATGTGGGCCTCGGCGTATCCCTGGGGCTGGATGCCTTATTACTATGGGAACTGGGTGTATGCGTCGGGATTGGGCTGGGGATGGCAGCCTGGCGGATGGAACACGTGGCACGGCGGGCTGCATTATGTGGGGGCGGCAAGCTTTCAAGCTCCGGTCGCGCCTCAGGGCACGGTGACTACAGTGGTTGTGGGGAAGGGTGGGCCGGCGTTTACGAATACTCTTCCGACGAGTTTTGTGGTGAACCGCGGGTCGGCGGGCTTGGGAATTTCAAGAGGATCGGTGAGCAACCTGCACTACTTGAACTCGCAAGTGGCAAAGACGGGCTGGGTGCACGTGGAAGCGGCACCGCAGTTTTCGGCGAGTTCGGCGCGCGGAGGCGAATTCGGCCGCAGCGGGGAGAATACGGCCATGAGCGCTGGCGGCGTGGGTCATACGGGCGCAACGGCATCGGGACATTCGTCGGGCGGAACTGGCGGTGGACACAGGTAAGTAATTACTGATAACAGTTCTAAGGAGCGGCCCAAAGGCCGCCCTTTTTCGTGTGCCGAGCATGCTTGACAGCTTGGAGGTGAAAGTCCTCTACCCAGTCTGATGGAGACGAAGGGTTAGCAAAGCGCAAGGGTGAAACAACACTCGCCGCGAGGCGGGGCCTGAAAGAAGCGCGGAGCAAAGACGCGAGCCGATGAACAAGAACCGGATAGGAGGCCTACAGTGGCGGGCGAGCGGGCGAATGACTGCGAAGCCCATATCCATCAAGCTCACTGGTGGTAAATCCGGCGGTTG
>PMXH01000386.1 GCA_003165855.1 Acidobacteriaceae bacterium
GTATTGCCTCCGTAAGGATTGCTGAACCCCTGTCCCAGCGCGATGGAACGAGCTACGCGGCCCATTTCCCAACCGAATGCGAAATGATCTTCCTGCGGCCGCGTGCGGTATTGCTGAAACACCCCGATCATCGCCACCTGCAGAACGAACGACAAGAGCACCAGGCGGAATACGTACTTGGGAATCGGCGACAGGGACGGTCTGGCCATCGAGCGGAAGTGTATCAGGAGGAGCGCATCTTATCTCGGCGGCAGGCGAACGAAACTCACAGAGAACGCCGCTCGCGGCCTAGAATTGTCGTCGGCGTTCGTCGCCCAACTTGCGCGGCGGCTGAAGCGATATCGCAGCAGAGTCCAGATGGCTAGCCAGCCATCGGAATGGCGAATTTTCTTGCCCTCGCCCGCGGAGCGCGGAGTGTAGGAGACCGGCACCTCCGCGATCGGCTTGCCCATGCGGCAGAGTTTGGCCGTTACCTCGGGGCAGAACTCGAAGCGATGGCATTGCAAGCTGATTTGCGCGAGCAACGATCGCCGGAAGACTTTATAGCAGGTCGCTTCGTCGTGGATGCCCGCGCCGTAGAGCAGATTGGTCAAATGAGTGAGTAACTTCGCGCCCAGAAAAAACCGCAGCCCGCGCTCGGGACGATCCGGGCGAACCCCGTATACCACCTCGGCCTGGCCTTGCTCGAGCGGCCGCAACAGCGCCGCATAGTCCTGCGGATCATATTCGAGATCCGAATCCTGAATCAAAATATATTCGCCTCGAGCATATGCCAGAGCAGTACGAATAGCTGCACCTTTCCCATAGTTCTTTTCGTGGAATACGACGGTCACATCGTCGGCGAGCGCCATCGTCCGAAGTTTCTCGCGGGTGCCGTCGGTCGAACCATCATCCACGATGATGATTTCCTTCTTCACCGGCGAGGCATGAATCGCCCGCAGCAATTCGTCCACGTGCGCCGCCTCATTGTAGACCGGCACCAGCACGGACACGCATCCCGCCCACCGGTCACCCGGTGCGGCCGCATTACTTCCCTGCGATGCCTGCAGTGCCGTGACACTCATAGCCATGCTGAATACCCGCTTAATTGCGGGCTGCTCTCACTTCTTAGCATAATATCATCTAGATTCCGCACCTTTGCCCAAGACCCAAAGCATGTTGCCCTCGAAGACGCCCGCACCGCTAGACCTACGCAACTTGCTGCCAGATGCGCCCGCGCAGCCCGTCTGGACGCGCGTTTCGCTCCTTACGCTGGCCTTGCTGGCTGCCGCCGCTGCCGTGTTGCGCTTTCTGTTTCTGGTGCGCAAACCTTTCTGGTTCGATGAATGCTTCAGCGCGGAAGTCTCCCGCCTGAGTTGGTACGACTTCTCGCGGCTGCTGTGGTGGCGCGAAGCGAACATGTCACTGTATTACCTGCTGCTGCGCGGATGGCTGCACTTTGGCTTCAGCCCATTCTTCATTCGCAGCTTCTCTGTGGCCGTTTCCCTGGCAACCTTGCCTGCCATTTTCTGGCTGGGCCGCAAGCTTTTCGACCGCCAGGTGGGGCTGATCGCGGTGGCGTTGCTCACCTTCAACGCATATCACATTCGTTATGCGCAGGAGGCGCGCAGCTACTCGCTGCTGGTGCTGTTGGCTACGGTGTCGAGCGGACTCTTTGTCGCGGCGTTGCGGCATCCCTCGCGCCGTAATCGCTGGGGATACGTTCTCGCCAGCGTTCTGGCGGTCTACACCCACCTGTACGCGTTGTTGCTGGCGGCGCAGTGGTTGTCAGTACGTGGACAGGAGCGTGCGAAGCTACACGAAACGCGCGCAACAGAATTTCACACCCTGCGTCACAACTGGATCTGGATTGGACTGGCGGTGCTGCCCTTGCTGGTATTTGCGGCCAAAACAGGAGCGGGCCCGATTGGCTGGATCACGCGGCCCAGCCTTCGCGAGGTGCTGGACTTCACTGAGCAACTCGCGGGCAATGATGGGCTGCCCCTGCTTCTGCTCTATGCGGCCGCGTGCCTGGCTGCGATCATCTCGCAGGAGAAGATGACCTGGCTGCTTCGGCCCGGAATCGCTTCGGATGTGTGGACGCGCCAATTCCTGCTGGTGTGGCTGCTCTTTCCGGTTGGCGTCACGTTGCTGCTCTCGCTGGCGCGTCCGATATTTCTAGGACGTTACTTCATCTTCTGCCTGCCCGCCCTGGTCATTCTGGCCGCGGCAGGGCTGGCGCGCTTGCGTAACACCTGGATGCTTGCCCTCAGCCTTGCGGCCATGCTTCTGCTTTCTCTGCAGGGAACTCTTTCTTACTACGACCACGACTTCGACCTGGAGCGCGACGGTTCGGGAGCGGCCGCGGACTACATCCTGACCCACGCGCAACCGGGCGATGCCATTCTCTTTTACGTCCCAAGCGCTCGCGCCCCCTACCAGTTCTTCAAGACGATTCGTGATGGGGAGAGCTCACGAAGCAGCGCCGCGACAGGCTCGGCACACGAAGTTGAAGTCATCTATCCGCGTCACAGCGACCATCTCGACTATCGTGACTTCACCGGCAAGCCCACGAGCGACTTCCTGCGCACAGTGCCGGGCGAGTACGCGCGGGTTTGGATGGTGCTGATGAGCAACGGCGGTCCCAGCCATCCCGATGCCACCACGCTGATGATTAACCAGGTGCTCGCCGAGTCATTTCCGCGAGCGGAGCGGGTGCAGTTTCCTGAGGTGGAAGTAAGGCTTTACAGCCGACCGTGACGCGGTCGAGGCGAGTGTTTCTGGTGGGCCCCCTCCGTTCGTACAATTCGCCAAAAAGTGCCGATTCCCCGAAAAGCGAAACCTCCTCGGCGGTGTTCCGCGGAGGAGGTTTCAGAATCACATTGCGGAGATGCGTTACTTCGGCTGATCCAGCGTGATGCCCTGGGTTCCGGGCTGCTTCTCGGCTTTGGCTTTCTTGGTGCTGAGGGTTTTGTCGACCCAGGTGTCAGCGGTCTTCAGGTCTTCCTGCCGCTGGTTCAGGTCATCGCATTCCACGTCGGCCTTTTCGCGGTACATCAGGTTCAAATAGGCCATGGCGTCGTCGTAGTCGGGACGGAGTTCGATGGCCTTGTTCAGACTCTCAATGCCTTCCTGAATCGAAGGCCCGTTCTTGATTTTCAATTCGGCGCAGACCTGTTTCTGGTCTTTGTTCTTGGGGTTCAGGTTCTCGTCCGGCTTGAGGCCGAGCTTGGCGCGCTCTTCCATGCGAGGCTGGTAGCAGGCCGTCCAGTCAATGACGCCCACCGAGTAGTAAGGCTCAGGATCGTTGGGATCGGAGTCGGCCGCCAAGCGATAGAACTTCTTGGCATCGTCGAACTTCTTCATGTTCAGGTAGAGGTAGGCGATGCCCTTGGCGGAATTGACCTTCTGCTCGCGTGCCGGATTCATGGCGAGCACGCTCTGGTATTGCTCAATGGCCTGGTCCGCCATTTTATTGTTATCCGGTGTGTCGGCGCCCGGGATGTATTGCTGAGCGTAGGCGGTGGCCAGATACATTTTGGCGTTGATCAGAGTGGGATCGAGAGCAACGCTCTGCTGGAAATGGTCGATCGCCTCTTCGTATTTGGCGTTCTTATAGGCGGTGACGCCCTTGTTGAGCTGGTCGCGGGCCCGCAGCTTGCTGCAGCCCATGGAAAATAAAATCGCCAGCGCAGCAGCCGCCAGCGTTAATAGCCGAATAGATTTATTCATTGCGGTATAAGTCTCCCTTGCCACACAGCATCCTAGGCCCAGAGACGGCGGGTTGACAAGAGCTGGCCGAGCGTTTCTTAGCAAACGCGGCACGGAAGCGGTTGGCTCCCGTGCGCGAGCCGATGCGAGGCGCGACCTTATCCGGGCGCTCTTTTCGTACTGGGCGTGCTCTTAACCGCCCGCTTCAATCTTCGCCGTAATCAGACCTACTTTATCCACTCCCGCAGCGTGCGCGATGTCGATCACGTTGGCCACGTCGGCAAAGGGAATGGCGTCATCGCCCTTCACGAACATGACTTTCTCGGCGCGAGTTTTATAGATATCGGCCAGACGGCCTTGCAGGTTGTCCCAGGTAGCGTCCTCCTGGTTGATCTTCAGGCCGGGATCCTGACCGGCGCCGCGATCGATCAACTGAACCACGATGGTGCGGTCCGGAGTGTTGTTCTTGGGCTGATTGGGCGGAGGCGGCTGAGGAACCAGCGCATCCAAGCCTTTCGGCGTCAAAGGCGTGATCACCATGAAGATGA
>PMXH01000503.1 GCA_003165855.1 Acidobacteriaceae bacterium
TTCATCGCCAACGTTTCCCACGAACTGCGCACTCCGCTCACTTCGATTCAGGGCTACGCCGAAACCTTGCTCGATACCACTCCCGAAAACGTTGCGCCTACCCGTGAGTTTCTGGAAATCATCCGCAAGAATTCCGCCCGCATGTCCCGCCTCACCGAAGATCTGCTCACCCTCGCCCGTGTCGAATCCGGCGAAACTCGTTTCGAGTCCGAGCCCGTACCGCCCGCCGAACTCCTGCACGACGCCGAAGAGAGCTTCCACGAGATCGCCCGTAGCCACGGGGTTGAGTTGCAAATCCAGGATTCCCCGGCCCATCCCTTGCAGAGCCAGAACTCTCCTGGTCCCAATCCGCTCCCCGAGAATCTCCCACCCGTTCTCGCCGACCGCGAAGCTATTCACCAGGTCTTTTCCAACCTGATCGACAACGCCCTCAAGTACGGATCGAACTACGGCGCTCCCGGCGGACGAATCATCCTCGGCGCCCGCGCCGTTCCCCACGCCGTCGAGTTCTTCGTCCAGGACTTCGGCGCCGGCATCGCCTACGAGCACCTTCCGCGCCTGTTCGAACGCTTCTATCGCGTCGATAAAGCTCGCTCCCGCGAATCCGGAGGCACCGGCCTCGGCCTCGCCATCGCCAAGCACATCATGCTCGCCCACGGCGGCTCCATCCGCGCCGAAAGCGAACTCGCCCACGGCTCCACGTTCCTGTTTACCCTTCCCATCGCCTGAACCTGCCACCGCCCATGTGGCGACAGCCGCCTCGGCTGTCCAAGCCTGGGCGAAGCCCGCGCCCCAGAAACGGAAACGGTAGTAACCCCGTCACGTCGGCTCGGCATAGCCGGGGTGTTAAAATCATCGGAAGCATCTTCCCTTCGGAGAGGTTATGAAACGAATCGCCGCTTTCCTGCTGCTGGCCGCCTTGAGCGTTGCGTGGTCGATGCCGGCGAATGCTCAGCGCGAAAACAGGAGCATCGGAGAAAACGGCCGCGAGGCCAAGAAGGCGTCCAAGCAATACCAGAAAGCGCAAAAGAAGAACGCCAAGAAGCAGCGCAAAGCAGCGAAGAAAACCCAGAAAGCGCAGCGCAAGGAGGCCAAGCAGCATCGCCGCTCCAAATAGCTTTTTCGCGCTGCCTCAACGCCCGCGACCGGCGCAGTCGCTGACGAAAAATGACCAAAAATTCACACCCGCTTAACCCGCCTGCGAAAAAGAAAACCTATTCTTAGCCGTGGGCCATCTAACTTTAGGTGCGGCAAAATCAAGACCAGTCGGCCCTCGCCGTCCCAGTCTGCGCCAGAGGGATACCCTCATGAGCACCGCCCGCGCCGAAAGCCTCGCTCCCGAGCCGGCCCACCACCTTATCGTGCGCCGCACCATTGAGGCTTGTCGTCTGGCCAAA
Source organism: Acidobacteriaceae bacterium (assembly GCA_003165855.1). Lineage (GTDB taxonomy): Bacteria > Acidobacteriota > Terriglobia > Terriglobales > Acidobacteriaceae > Sulfotelmatobacter. The sequence continues at coordinate 1,398 of PMXH01000503.1, forward strand.
GAAGCCGCCAGCGCCGCCGCCGAGGGCATCGCCACCGGTTCCAGTTCTTTGCTCAACTCCCTGCATCAGCGCGAGCGCGAGCTTGACCGGCTCGACATGGAAATCGACAGCGCCGTCACCTCCGTCATCACCGAAGTCGAGCCCGCCGAAGCCCGCGAGCTCCTCGCCTGCATGAAGTTCATGATCAGCCTCGAGCGCATCGGCGACCTTCTCCTCAGCTTTGCCAACAGCGCTCAAGCCGCCGCCGGCCGCATCGATTCCGAAGATACCCGCGACCTCACCCACATGGCGACCATCCTCGAAAAAATGCTCACCGATGTCGGCGACGCCTTTTCCGCCCGCGATGTCGGCAAAGCCGTCGACGTTCTCCGCTCCGACGCCGAAATCGACCGCCTCCGCAACCTCATCTTCCTTCGCCACATCGAGAATCCCGAGAACATCGCTCGCCAGGCGAGTCTTCAAATCATCTTCATGACCCAGTCCCTCGAGCGCGCCGGCGATCACGCCAAGAATCTCGCCGAAGAAGTCTGCCACGTCGTCAGCGGCCACACCGTCCGCCACGTCCTCATGGCCTACGACAAGCCCGTCGAGCAAATGTTCATCGACTACCTCCGTCGCCGCGACCAGCACTAATCGGATCTGCAACCCCAGACAGTAGCGCCGGCGTCCCGCCGGCTTTTTTGCTGGCTGTGCTAAATGTGCTCGCGCGGGTTGAACCCAAACTACCCTGTCATCCGGAGCGAAGGTTGTGGGTCGCGACAGCGACGCACAACCGCAGTCGAAGGATCCCTAACACCCCGTGGTGCAAGTGCGATTCGTATCGGGGCACGCATTCATGCGTGCCATAAATGCGGCAAAATCAAATGCGCCTTTAGGCGCTGGTTTTGAGCTTCCAACTTCCGCCACGGGCTGCTAGAACCCTCGCAGAAGCCTCGGCTCCGCAGGGAGTTTCCGTCTCGATCTCGGCCCGTAGGGGCGTTTAACAATAGTCCGGCGCGTTCAACGCCGGGAGGAGGATCGACGCCCAACTACCTTTTCCCCAAATACTCTCCGGCTACCGCGGCACAGGCTTCCACAAACTCCTGTTCCAGCCTAGTAAACGTGCTCGTAAAATAGCTCTCAATATCAAGCTCGGCCGCGAGCTTGTTCTTCGCGAAGATGGGGACAACGATTTCACTATGCACCATGGGCGATCCCGCAAGATAGCGCGGATCTTTAGCGACATCGTCCACCACGATGGTCTGTCCGCTGCTGGCCGCGGCGCCACACAGCCCGGAGTGCAGCGGAATGCGAGCATTGGGCGTAAAACTGCCCACGTAAGGCCCGATCAGCAGGATGTCGGAATCCGCCGGGTCCACCAGATAAAAACCCACCCAGTTGTAGCGCGCCATCTTTTCGTGCAGACGCTGGGAAATACGTTCCATCACCGACACGGCCGTCGTAGCGCTCTGGGCAAAGTCCTGAAATTCTCGCAGCAGTTCTTCGTGCACGTCCGCCATCTATCAGCCCTCGTGGTAACCCTCGGGAAGCTCCAGCAACAGTCCACCGCTTCCTCCATTTACATTAGTGTACCCGGTCCGCGGAATTTTCAAGCAGGCCTAGAATGCTCGGGTAGTGGTGCAGTTTGACTATCACACGACGACTGTCATCCTGAGCGGAGCCGTTTTTCAGGCGTAGCGAAGGATCTCCCGCTTAACCGGGCCAACGCGTAAGCCAAATTGCACCACTGCCAATGCCCGCGTGGGGCGGACACTCCTGTCCGCCTGCTGTCCACGAGCGATCCTCATCTTAACGCTCGGTAGCGGCTCAATTTGAAAATCTTCAGCGATTGCGCCCCCCGGCGTCATCCCGAAGTCCCGCGTTTTCACTAGCGGGACGAGAGCCTGCCCTGAGCGAAGTCGAAGGGGATCTTCCGTGCGCACACAGCCGCCCCTTTCAGAACGAACGAGGAAGCAAGCAACCTGTGTTAGATGAGAATCATTACAATCCAAGAATCATTCCTCAAAGCATAGAATCTTCGCTGCCCGCCGATCCTTGTCCCCCCGGCCGAGCCTTCCTCCCGGCAGGGAAGGGAAGTCGCAGCCCGGTTTTTGACCGTCGTCTGCTTGATTCCGCTCGGGGAGCAGAGAGCCGGATGGCGCGTGACGCAGATCACAGTTGCCCCTTGACTAAGGAGACTAAAATGGCTTCGCATTGAGCCGAGTGGCTCGAGAGCGGAGGTTTTATCCATGAAAGCTACCCGTCTGACGGGCATTGCCGCAATTCTCCTCTTTATTGGCGTAATCTTCGTCGCCTGCAGTTCGGCGCCCACCCCCACCACAACGCCGTCTCCAGTCGTGAAAAAGGAACCGGCGCTCTACACCGGCAAGAACTGCTTGTCGCAGATATCTTACTCAGCCGCGCGTTGGCAACCGGACGCCATGCCAGTTCACCTGGAGTCTGGGATCAATGAGGAAAGCACTGGCCACGACGGAAAATCCACGATTTGGCGTGCCATGTTCGCCTCCCCCGCGCGTGGTACCTGGCGCACCTTTACCTGCTCCGGCAGCCGCCTGAAAGAGGAGGCGTCGATGGGCGTCACCAGCAGTTCTGAGATCGCGTCTTCCCCGGACATAGCCCGGGCAATGTTCCAGCCCATGAGCCTGATCGTCGATTCCGACAAGGCCTTTGCCACCGCTCAGGACAATGGCGGCGCAAACATTCTCAAGAACAACCCGCAGCAGCCCGTCGTCTATTCGCTGGATTGGGATTTCAGCAAGAAGCAACTCGTGTGGGTCGTCATGTACGGCACTTCCCACAGTGATGCCAAGGGCGTGGGCGTGATCGATGCCACCTCGGGCAAGTTCTTGCGCGCCGGCAAATAGATCCCGGCGCCACCGCAACCGCCCGAACGACGGGCGGTTGCGGTGTGCCGCTGTCTATGGCAATTATGAGGAACGCACCTGCTAGGCGCATTCCTCTGACGTCTCGATTCCCGCCACCGGCGGAGCTGCCTCAGGAACCTTCGGCCGCACCGCTCGCTCTCCCCGCCGGATCAGCACAATTGCTCCCAAAATCGCGACCGACGCCAGCACTACCCGCAAGCTCAAGGGCTCGTGCGCCAGGAACCATCCCAAAAGCACCGCGACTACTGGATTCGCATAAGTATGCGTAGCCACCAGCGCCGGCGGAACGCGCTGCAGCAGCCATGTGTAGGCCGTGAATGCCACAACGGACCCGAACGTGATCAGATATCCCAGCCCAAAGATCGACCGCAGCGTGATGCTCGCCCAGTGCGTCTGTTGAAACTCCCCCGTAACTCCCGCCGCGATCAGCAACATCGCCGCGCCGCACAGGGTCGGCAGCGCCGTTCGACCCAGCGCGTCAGAAGGCAGCTTGAGCCGCGGCGAAACCACCACCCCCAACGACCAAGACAAAGATCCTAGCAACACCGCCAGCAATCCCAGCAGACTGGACCCCTTCACCGTCAATTCCACTCCTGTCAACATCGCCACGCCGGCAACGCCTAACCCCAGTCCCAGCGCGCTCAGCCGGCTGATCCGCTGCTGACCCATCATCCACCCCAGCACGAGTATGAACATCGGCTCGGTCGCAATCAGCAGTGCTGCCAGTCCCGAGCCCACATACTGCTCCGCCCAGTGCAGCGTCCCGTGCCCAACTAGAAAGAAGAGCGAGCCCAACACAAATCCCGCCGCCCATTGTTGCCTCGTCGGGCGAAATCCGCGCAGCCATGCCCAGGTCAACAT
>PMXH01000586.1 GCA_003165855.1 Acidobacteriaceae bacterium
ACCAACATGAACGGGCTGAACTACCGCAACGCAGTGATCTCGAACGGACTAGCCTCGCAGCAGTCGGAGGTGAGTGCGCAGTATGATGGAGGCGCGCCGAACCAGCAGTCGCCAACGTTCCCGAACATCCTTCCGTCCAATTCGCCGTTGTTTCAGGGTGCTCCCGACATTTCATTGATTTCACCGCAATTCCGCGTGCCTTACATATTGCAGGCGAGTCTGCAGGTTGAGCGCGAAATCGCAGAGAACACGACAGTGAGTATTGGGACCATGTGGAATCATGGGGTTCACCTCCTCTCTGGCAGCGCTTATGATCTGAATCTGATGCCCCTGACCGGCACAACGACCTACATAGTCTGTCCCCCCGGCACACCCGCAACTGCGCAGTCCTGCGGTGGCCAAACGATTGTGCTGCCGAACATGGACAGTGGCCTGCTGACGGAAGGCCGCATCAGCTCGCAGTTCAACGAGATCAACGAACTGATCNNGACTTCAGCAATACCCATGCTCCTTCGTTGCTGGACCAGCGGCACCGGTTCACGCTGGCAGCCGTCTACGAGCCGCAACTCGAAAGATTTACAAATGTCGGTACCGCACACACCTTGCTTTCCGGCTGGAGGCTGAGCAGCGTAATGGAATTCTCCTCTGGACGTCCGTATGCGGGTTTGCTGGCTCCCGGCACCAGCGGTGACAACCTGAACGACAGCGCGTTTAACCAGGACACGGCCAATACCGCGGGCGGCATCAATGGTGCAGGCCCAACACCGGGGATCGGGCTGAATTCTTTTTATGGCCCCTGGTTGGAGCGGATCGACATGGGCCTGGGGCGCAGCTTCGAGATCCGCGAAGGCAAGGAACTGGAATTTCAGGCGCAGGCATTCAACTTGTTCAACCACCCAAACTATTACGTGCAGAACGGCGACGGCGTCAACCAGCTGCAATACAACCCGACCGGAGGCAACTGCGGAGACGGCGCAACTGTGAACCAGACCTGCTATCTGGTGCCGAATTCAGGTCCGGGCAACTTTGGCGCTCTCCAGGAAATCAGCCCCAACGGTCTTCCCAGAGTATTGCAGTTTTCCGTGAGATTCAAATTCTAGGCGGAGGGCGAATCATGAGAATTCTAGTGATCGAAGATGAAGCCAAGACCGCCAAGTTCCTGCAGAAGGGACTGGGAGAAGCAGGTTTCGTGGTGGATGTCGCCGGAGACGGTTTGGACGGGTTGCACCTGGCGCAGGAGTTGGAGTTCGATCTGGTCATTCTCGACGTGATGTTGCCGGGGCTGGATGGCTGGCAGGTTCTCACTCGCTTGCGCCAGGAAGGCCGGCGAGCGCTGGTGCTTTTTCTGACCGCTCGCGACGCCGTTCACGAGCGCGTACGAGGGTTCGAACTGGGCGCGGACGACTATCTGGTAAAACCGTTCGCCTTCTCCGAATTGCTGGCCCGAGTGCGATCGCTGCTGCGCCGTGGGCCTTCGCGGGCGCAAGAGGCGCTGCGCCTGGCCGACCTTGAAATCGACTTATTACGCCAGCGTGCCACCCGCGCCGGGCAGCGCTTGGAGCTGACTTCCAAAGAGTTCCTTCTTTTGTCGCTGCTGGCGCGGCGCACGGGCGAGGTGCTATCGCGAACCCTTATCGCTGAAGCGGTCTGGGACATGAACTTCGACAGCGACACCAATGTCGTGGACGTCAACGTGCGGAGGCTGCGCAGCAAAGTGGACGATCCCTTCTCGCTGAAATTGATCCATACCGTTCGGGGCGCCGGCTATGTCCTGGAATCCGCCCATTAGCCTCGCGCCCTTCTCCCGCTTGTGGGGAACTTTGGCCTTCCGGTTAACGGCCAGCTACGCACTTGCAGGCTTGTTTCTGGTGTTCTTCGCCACGGCCAGTCTTTATTTAGTGCTGGTGAGCGAACTGGAGAAAAGCACCGATTTGTTCCTCGCGGACAAGGTGCACGTGCTGCGCACCATGTTGCGGGAGAGACCCGACGACCGGGACGCACTGCGGGAGGAAATTGAGCTGGAATCGGCCGCGCGGCGCTACGAGCAATTCTATATTCGCCTGCTGGATGAACGAAACACACCACTGCTGATGACGCCGGGCATGGCGGATCAATTGGACTTGGCGCAATTAGCCAGTCAAACCCAAAGCCGCCCTGATCGCACCATTCGAGTGAAGGGCAGGGACGGTCGAGCCTTTCGCACGGCTAGCGCATCGGCACCGGTCGGTTCCCTTGCCGCTCAAACTGACACCATTGAGATTGCGATTGATGTCTCGCAAAAGGAGGAACTGCTGGCACGCTATCGGTTTTGGTTTTGGGCCATTCTGCTGGCGACCTTCGCCATCTTTCCACTGGTCGGGTATCGGATTGCGCGCCGCGGCATTCGTCCAGTGGAGGAAATGGCAACGACCGCACGCCACATCACTTCGACGAACCTGCGGGAACGCATTCTTCCGGAAGGATATCCGTCAGAGCTAGCATCCCTTGCCAGTACCTTCAACCAAATGCTGGACGGCCTGGAAGAATCCTTCGAGCGGATCTCGAGATTCTCGGCTGACATTGCGCACGACCTGCGCACTCCAGTGAATAACATTCGCGGGGAAGCGGAGGTGGTTCTAGCCCGGCCACGAACCGCCGACGAATATCGCGATGTGATCGAGTCCTGCCTCGAAGAATCGGTGCGACTATCGGATCTCATCGGCGACCTCCTATTTCTGGCGCGTGCGGAAAGCCCATTGACGCACTTGCGCCGCGAGCGGGTGAATGTGGGCGAATTGTTGGGCGGAGTGCGGGAATATTACGAAGCCTCGGCTGCAGACGGCGGAATCTCGCTTACCACTAATGTCGGCGACAAACCGGTTGTGGCCGACCTGGACCGCACGCTCTTGCAGCGGGCAGTGGGCAACCTGGTCTCGAATGCCTTGACCCACACGCCACGCGGCGGAGCGGTTGTGTTGGGAACGGGCGTTGATTTTTCAGGCGTTGATTTTTCGAACACTGATTTTTCGAACACGGATCGTTCGAGCGCGGATTTTTCCACAATTCGTATCGAAGTCTCCGATACAGGCATCGGCATTCCACCGGAAGCCCTGCCGAGGGTTTTTGATCGCTTCTTCCGTGTCGACTCGTCGCGTTCCCAAGGTTCGGGCGGGACTGGTTTGGGGCTGGCGATCGTTCAGAGTATCGCACTGCTTCATGGCGGTAATGTGGAGATTTCAAGCCAGCCGGGACAAGGCACGCGGGTCACGCTTCACATGCCAGCGTCTTCCTCCTGCGCGAGATGACAATACTTAAGGTGACAAGATAAGGATCACACTATGTCCCAGTCTCCAAACCCGGCCGTGCCGCAGCCGGTGGCGCCTCTGCTTGCGTTGGCTACTGAGTTTCTCAGGGCCGGGCAACCAGCCGATGCGATCGCGCCGTTGCGCGATGCTGCGCTGCTGCAGCCGTCCAATGCCATCATCCAGCACGATCTCGGCCTCGCCTGCCTTGAGGTCGGTCGCCTACCGGATGCCATCGCGGCGTTGCAGCTGGCGGTCGCCAGCAATCCGCGCTACGCCGATGCGCATTTCCGCCTGGGAATCGCGTTGGAGAAGCTCGGCAACATCCGCGGGGCAATCGCCGCGTACGACCGTGCCACTCAGCTGCTTCCATCCCTGACCGAGGCGTGGTT
>PMXH01000440.1 GCA_003165855.1 Acidobacteriaceae bacterium
ACGCCTTTCAATTCCACGCCGAACAGCAGCTTGTCCAGATAGAACGTGCAAAACTGTGAAGTGTTCGCCATGGCTTAGTTCGCAACCTCCGCTGATCTTGCAGCCAGGCCCGGCTGCGTAGCGTTCAAGTCCGCACCGCGCAGAATGGCCGGAATATCGAGCAGTTCCGTCACCCGGTCCCCGATCAGGACGGAATAGAGGACGGATGCCCGGGTGGCCGCCGATTTCACGTCCGCCCGGTCTTCGACTATGTCGAGAATCTTGTCCACCACCAGGCCGAAAGAGCGTCCCTCGTGTTGCAGAACCAGCACCTGAATCGGTCCGGAATCGGCCGTGGGCGGAGCTTGCAGCGCGCGCAATCGATTGCGGCGCTCCTCCATCACCACATTCAGGCGAATCAAGGTCAGGATCTGGCCGCGATACTGCGTCACCCACTGGCTGCCTGACATTTCCACTTGCGCCACCGGAAATTCCTCGAGGCGCGCCAGCGCGCTCAGCGGAATCGCCATGCGCGAATCCCCCGGCCCGGCGAATAACAGGAACGTTTGTTTGTCTGTCTTCGCCGCCGATTCCGTGGCTTTTGCAGTCAGGGCGCGGTCCCGGGTTTCGCTGACCACGCTGGCCCGCTGCGCCAGCCCGAGCACGTCCAGGATGAGCGCCACTTTGCCGTCCCCCATGATGCTCGATCCGGCAAAGGTCTTCACCGTCTTGAGCTGTTTGCGCAGCGGCTTGACTACGATTTCTTCGGTGTCGTTGATCTGATCCACCGCCAGGCCGAACTGGCGGTCATCGGCCTGCAGCACCACGATGTTGACCGCTCCGTCTGTTTCCGCAGCGGGCCGCACATCGGCCGCGAGTTTCAATTCCCGGCTGAGATAGATCAGAGGCAGCAAGCGTCCACGCAGCCGGTGAACGGGTGCGCCATGCACCAACTCGATGCCCTTCGCCACCTCGTCGGCCTCCAGCCGTACCAGTTCGAGCAGGCTTACCTGCGGAATCGCGTAGCGGTCGCCGCCGCAGGTCACCACCAGCGCCGGGATGATTGCCAGGGTCAAGGGAATCTTCACTCGCACCGTCGTGCCCTTGCCCAGCGCGGATTGCACGTCCACCGTGCCCCCGATCTTTTCTACGTTCGTCTTCACCACATCCATGCCCACGCCGCGGCCGGATACGTTGGTCACTTTCTCAGCCGTGGAGAAGCCAGGAAGGAAAATCAAATTGAAGATTTCCCGTTCGCTCATGCGGGCCGCTTGCTCGGACGTGATCACAGCGCGCTCCAGCGCTTTCTTGCGGATGCGGTCCACGTTCAAGCCGGCGCCATCGTCGGTAATCTCGATATTCACCTGCCCGCCTTCATGAAAAGCGCGCAGAATCAGCCGCCCGGTTCGATCTTTGCCCGCCTTCGCGCGGTCTTCGGGAAGCTCGATGCCATGGTCCACGGAGTTGCGTACCAAATGGGTAAGAGGATCTTTAATCGCCTCGATGATGGTTTTGTCGAGTTCGGTCTCCTTGCCCTCCATCTCGATGTTCACTTCCTTGCCGCAGCCGAGTGCCACGTCGCGCACCGTCCGGGGAAACTGCCCCCAGATGTTTCCGATAGGCTGCATGCGGGTCTTCATGACTTCGCCTTGCAGTTCGGTGGCGATGAGATTCATGCGCTGCGAGACCGCCTGCAGGCTGGCGTCTTCCACCGTGTTGGAAATTTGCAGAAGCTGGTTGCGCGCCAGCACCAGTTCCCCGACCAGCGTCATCAGCTTGTCCAAAACGTTGATGCCCACTCGGATCGTTTCTTGCGGAGTGTCGCGCAGTTTGGCGTCCAGAACCTGCTGGGCGGCCAATATGTCGTCGTGCTTGGCTGCGCCCGAGCCCACCAGAATTTCACCAATTCGCCGCGCATCGCCTTTTTCCTGTTCTTGCAAAGCCAGAGAGATGTCCTCGGCCTTCACCGCACCGCTATCGACCAGCACGCCCCCAATCTTTCCGCGTGTAGGTTTTCGCTTCGAGTCGTCGCCCTTCTTTCGTGACTCTGCAGCCGGTACCACCTGGGGCAGGGCAGCCTCTACCGCTGCAGGAACGGAATCCTTTTCCTGCGGAGGCGCCGGCGTCTCCAGCTTCTCCGCTGGTTTCGACTCAAGCCTCGACTCAAGTTTCGACTCAACCGGACCCGGCGGAGGCAATAGCACAGCCGCAGCCGGTGCACTCCCGGCGTCGCCTGCGGCGGGGGTTTGCAGCCGGGTAAGCCTCTCTCTTAGATCTGGATAGTCGACCTCGCCATCCTGTCCCGTCGATTGAATTTCCTTGAGCATCTGCCGGACCGCATCCACCATGCCCAGCAGCGCCGTCGTGCGTTCCGGATTGAGCGTGAGCTGCCCGTCCCGCAGGCGAGTCAGCAGGTTCTCTCCCACGTGCGCAACTTTTTCCAGCTTGTTGAAACCCAGGAATCCGCACGTGCCCTTGATGGTGTGAATCGTGCGAAATACACCTGCCAGCGCTTCCTTATCCTTAGGATTCTTCTCCAATCCCACCAGATCGCGGTCCAGCCGGTCCAGGTTCTCGTAGCTCTCCACCAGAAAGTCTTTGACGATCTCGCTATCGCCCTCATTCATCGCTACCGCTCCTTCTCAACTTGGGAATGATCCCGCTCTGGCAAAGAATCCCTTGCTGATCCCTGCACGACTGTTCCCCTCGGATGGCCCATTCCTCGGATGAGTAAGATCTCATGTTGCCGGGAATCGCCGGTTCAACCTCTTCATCTCTCCATCGTCGGTTCGAGCACTTTCCATTAGCGGACACCCTCTCCTGCCTGACTCCCCAGGCGGCCGCAACCTGCGCTGTATAATCGGTGCCTGCCTATGCGAACCTTGCTTTGCGTGTGGACGCTTTTCCTGTGTACGGAACTGCTGCAACCCGCAACCCTCTTGGCTCAGGCTGCTCCTGCCAGGTCCGCCGTGACTGCATCAGTACCGCCAACCCGGGAGCCGAGTCCTCCCGCGTCCCTCCCGCGGTTCGAAGACGTCGCCCAGAAGGCAGGCCTCACCGTCTCGCACATTTCTTCTGCCGACAAGCAATACATCGTGGAATCCATGAGCGGCGGGGTTGGGCTGATCGACTGCGACAACGATGGCAAGCTCGACATCATCACCGTCAACGGCTCCACCGTGCAGCGCTACCACCAGGGCGGCGACCCGATGATCACGCTCTATCATCAGGACACTGATGTTAAGAGTGACGATCTCAAGAGCAACGATGTTAAGAGCAGCGATCCGAAGAGCAGCGATTCCAAGAGCAACGACCTCCACTTCACCGACATCACCAAGTCCGCCGGCCTCACCCGCAAAGGCTGGGGCATGGGCGTGGCCGTTGCCGATTACGATAACGACGGCCTGCAGGATATTTACGTCACCGGCTTTGGCGGCAACGCGCTCTATCACAATCTGGGCAACTGCAAGTTTGAAGACGTCACCGAGAAAGCGGGCGTGGGGGCGGGAGGGTTCAGCACCGGTGCGGCCTGGGCCGATTACGATCGCGACGGCCGGGTCGATCTTTTCGTCTCGCGCTATGTCCACGTCGATATCGATAATCTGCCGCAGTTCGGCAACGATCCCCGATTCTGCCGCTTCAAATCAGTGCTCGTGCAGTGCGGTCCCTGGGGCATGCCCGGCGAATCCGATTTGCTGTTTCACAACAAGGGCGATGGCACCTTCGAGGAGGTTTCCAAGAAAGCTGGCGTCGACGATCCTCATCATTATTACGGCTTGGGCTCAACCTGGGGCGACTACGATAACGACGGCTGGCCCGACCTTTACGTAGCCAACGATGCCGGACCGAATTTCCTCTACCGCAACAAACACGATGGAACCTTCGAAGAGGTCAGCCTGCTCGACGGAGTCGCGCTCAGCGGCGACGGCATGGCGCAAGGCTCCATGGGTGTGGGCTGGGGAGACTATCTTCACGAAGGCCGCTTGTCGATGATCGTGACCAACTTCACCGAGCAGGGCGCGACCCTCTATCACAACCTCGGCAAAGACAACTTCGCCGACGTCAGTGTGCGCGCCAAGTTGATGCGGCCGACCTATCCTTACGTGTGTTGGGGCACCTCGTTTTTCGACATGGACAATGACGGCTGGCTCGATTTATTCGTGGACTGTGGCCACGTCTATCCCCAGGCAGATGCGATTTCCGGTGGCACGCCCTATCGCCAGCCCATGCTGCTCTTCCGCAATCATCGCGACGGAACTTTTGACGATGTTTCTTCCGCGCTCGCCGACATGCCCCCGCAATCGCGGCGGGGCGCGGCCTTTGGCGACATCAATAACGATGGCAATGTCGATATCGTCGTCCTGAATGTGGGTGAGCCGCCCTCGCTGCTGCTTAATCGAAATGACGATGGGAATCATCGCGTCTTGTTCAAGCTGATTGGAACGAAAAGCAACAAGGCCGCAATCGGCGCTCGCGTCACCGTGAAGGCTGGCACACTGGTGCAGTTCGACGAAGTGCGCGGCGGCGCCAGCTATCTCTCGCAGAATGATCTCCGCCTCCACTTCGGATTAGCGGCCAACGACAAGATGAACGAAGTCAGCATCCGCTGGCCGAACGGCGAGACAGAAGTTTTGCGCAACGTGCCGGCAGATTTCATTTATACCGTAGTCGAAGGCGCGGGTATTCAGCAGAAAGTCGCACTGCCTTTCTTGCCACGGCCCTGAAGTCGTGTCGGTTATTCCGAGTACTTCTCAAAGTGTTTCCATTTCCAACGATCGGCCAAGTGCACTTCGAGCAGCATGATGGGAACCGGAGAATCTGGCAAGTACTTCATCGAAATAGGCAAGCGGGCCAAGGCTCAGGAAGGTATTCTTAATCTTGCGGTGTCCTTTTGAAGGCAGACATAATTTCGTAGCGTAGGAGAAAACAATGCAAAAGCGAAAACTTGGAAAAGGCAACTTGGAAGTCTCAGCCCTCGGCCTNNAACAGCAATCTGGAAGTATCGGCAATCGGTCTTGGCTGCATGGGCATGAGCTTTTCCTACGGCCCACCCAAAGACAAGCAGGAGATGACGAAACTGCTCCACGCCGCAGTGGACCTCGGCATCACGTTTTTTGACACCGCGGAGGTGTACGGCCCGTTTACGAACGAGGAACTTGTGGGTGAAGCGCTGGCTCCGTACCGCGGCAAAGTGGTAATCGCCACCAAGTTTGGATTCGATCTCAGCGGCAAAGATAATAAGCCGGGAGCGGCGGGCGTGAATAGCAAGCCCGAGCACATCAAGCAGGCAGTCGAAGGCTCCCTCAAGCGGCTCAAAGTTCAGACCATCGACCTGCTCTATCAGCATCGCGTCGACCCCAACGTGCCCATCGAAGATGTCGCCGGCGCCGTGAAGGAACTGATCCAGGCCGGCAAGGTGAAGCACTTCGGCATGTCGGAAGCAGCCGCTAAGACGATTCGTCGCGCTCATGCGGTTCAGCCCGTCACTGCGGTCCAGAGCGAATACTCGCTGTGGACCAGAGGACCCGAAGCGGAAGTACTGCCGACGCTGGAGGAACTCGGAATCGGCTTCGTGCCGTATAGCCCTCTGGGCAAAGGCTTCCTGACCGGAAAGATGGACGAAAACAAGACATTCGACAGCACCGACTTCCGCAGCACTCTCCCTCGCTTTACGCCGGAAGCCCTCAAGGCGAACCAGGCACTCATTGACCTGCTCGGCAGCATTGCGAAGCGGAAGAACGCCACTCCCGCTCAGATCGCACTCGCGTGGCTCCTCGCCCAAAAGCCGTGGATCGCTCCGATCCCGGGCACGACGAAGCCGAACCGCCTCGAAGAGAATATTGGTGCACTGACCGTCGAACTGACGGCTGAGGATCTCCGCGACATCGATAGCGCCGCCTCAAAGATCAAGGTGGAAGGCGCTCGGTATCCGGAAAAACTCGAGCGAATGACCGGCCTCTGAACGTCAGACTGCGGAGGGAGAAATGAGTGCCCAGGAGCCGAACTTGAAAAAAACTACTTTCGCTCGGATGGAACAGGTCACCGACGAGCAATACCGCGCCGGGAAATAAAGGACATTTGCATGAACAAAAAGCCAACGCAGAGCGACTCGCTCAAAGAACGCCTTGCCCGATCGAGTGAACTCAACATCACGGTGACCGGAAGAAAGTCAGGACGCGCCATCTCAATCCCAGTCTGGTTCGCATCGGAGGACGACACGCTGTACCTCCTGCCGGTCAAGGGCTCAGATACGCAGTGGTACAAGAACGTGCTCAACAACCCGTCGCTTCATGTCGAGGCGGGCGGCGCAGAAGCCGCGTTAAACGCTGCTCCCGTCACCGACCCCAAACAGGTATCGACCGTGGTCGAGAGATTCCGCAAGAAGTACGGAGCGAGCGATGTGAAGAAGTACTATTCGAAACTCGACGTTGCCGTGCTCCTGAACCTGCCCGCGCAATCCTAATCGTAAAGAGCGCGAGCCAGCGCGTGGGCTATCTAAGCGCTTCGCAGTTCAGCCGGGAATACAGCCGCTTCTTCGGCAGCGCGCCATCCAAAGACATCGCCAGATTGCGCCAGGAGACCGGACTCTGGGTCTGACCGTCAGGAGTTATTGGCGGAGACCATGCGATTGCACTCAAACCCCGGTCAATGAGCGAGATGGCGATTTTTCACCAAACAACGCGGCGGGTTAATTCCTCAACTCAGACGAGGCGGTTCGCAAACACCAATCACCTCTTTCGACGGGCGGTGCTGAGTGCCGAAGACGAGATCAGAAGTTGCCCCTCGGCGTCATCGATCAGCTCGATCTTCATCGCGGGTGTTCGTTGGAGGGCCGTGATTTCGATGACGGTCGTGCGAATGTAATAAATCTTCCCCGCTTCCGCACGGAAATTCAGGGCTGCGCTTTGCCTGGAATAGGTCTTGAGGCTCGACTGCCAATCCGTACATGCAGCGTGCTCGCCGGGATCCACCGAAAGAAAAAAATAGGACTTTCCGTGGTTCGCTCCAACCCAAGCCCCATCCATACCCACCCTACTGGTGACCCAGCCTTTATTGATAACGCCTCCGTCCTGGCTCTCGACATGCAAGAAATAAACCAGCGCCTTGCCAGGTTCGGGCTGAGACACGGGGTGTTGCTTATTGTCTATTTTTACATCATATTCTGCGTTCCTCGGGCCGCATCCTGCAGCCGTCCGGGCTGCTGCCGATTGGTCTTCTGTCGCGGGTGGCGTATTGCCTTGCGCGTAGCTAGAGAGGACTGTTGACAGTGTAAGCAAAACAACCGCAGTCAGAGTTTTCATCAGGGTCACGTTAGCACACTGTAGCTTGTTGCTGTAAACAGCGATTACACTCACTGACCGGGACCACCCAAACCAGCTCACCTTCACTCAATCCCCATCTGCCTCTGGATCTGCTCCAGCGTCGCGCCTTTCGTCTCCGGAACCATCGTCTTCACCCACAGAAGTTGGAGCACCATCATGCCGCAGAAAAACGAGAAGACGTAGCCGATGGGGAAGGCGGAGACCATCTTCGGAAAGAAAGTGGTGAGCAAGGCGGCGAAGATCCAATGCGTGCCGCAGCCCAGGCTCTGGCCCTCCGCGCGGTGGCGATTGGGAAATATTTCGGAGATGAAAACCCAGATCACCGCTCCCTGCCCGATCGCGTGCGCGGCGATGAAAGCGAAGATACAAACCGGCACAATCAGGAAGTGGCCGGTAAAGAAGGCCCATGCCACCAGGCCCAGCGAAGCGATGTAGCCGAACGAGCCGATATAAAGAAGAGTACGCCGGCCCAGCCGGTCAATCAGCCAGAGTCCAACAAAAGTGAAAATCAGATTGGTGATGCCGATGCCGATCGATTGCAGCAGCGCGGCTTTTGCGCCTAGGCCGGTCAGCTCAAAAATGCGGGGCGCGAAGTACAAAATCGCGTTGATGCCCGACATTTGATTGAAGAACGCAATCAGGATGGCGAGCAGGATTGGTTTGCGCAGCCGCATCGTCCAGAAATGTCCAGATGAGGATTTTTGTTCCGACGTGGTTGCCGCCATAATCTCATCGGCCTCAGCCGCGATCTGGGCCTTCGGGGTTTTGGGTTCGATGCGTTGCAGTACCTCGATTGCGGCCTCGCGGTCGCCCTTCCGGCTTAGCAGCCAACGTGGACTTTCGGGGAGTCCAAAGCAGAACGCCGTATAAAGCAACGACGGAAACGCCGCCACTCCCAACATCCATCGCCAGGCATCCGCGCCAATGCCCGACAACATCGCGTTCGATACGTAAGCGATCAGGATGCCAAAAACAATGTTGAACTGGAACATCCCGGCAAGCTGCCCGCGATGCTTAGGCGGCGCAATCTCCGAGATGTACATCGGCGCCACCACGGTCGAGATCCCAATGCCCAACCCGCCAATCACTCGCGCGATGATAAATATGGTGACGTTCGGCGCCCATCCCGAACCCACGGCCCCCACAAAATAAAGTATGCCGATCCAAAGCAACGTGGCTTTGCGTCCGAAGCGGTCGGCCGGCCAGCTGCCCAGCAGTGCGCCGACGACGGTGCCATAAAGCGCCGAGGCCATCGCGATGCCGTGCAGTCCGGGACTCAGTCCCCAAAGCGCCTGAATTGTTTTTTCAGCGCCGGAAATAACCACCGTGTCGAAACCGAAAAGAAATCCGGCGAGTGCCGACGTGAGCGACCAGAAGAAGATGCGACCATTCATAAGTGGGTAGACATAAATGGGCTAGAGACATTCCTACTAAAATGGTGGAGACGTACTCTTGCTAAAGTAATCCGGCGATGTCACGTCCGGGCAAGGTCGGATATCACAATAACCTCATAGCCGCCTGTCAAGCAAATGTGCCATCAGGGGAAGGAAGGGCGCAAGAACTTGCGCACGGCCCATCTGGGCTGTTGACCAATCCCACCTGCAATGCCAAGCTTATAAAGGGCATTCCAGTGCTTGGGCCGAACCTAGGAGAATAACTTGTCAATCACAGAGATTTCCAGTTTACCGGCCCCGCAACGCCGGACTGCTCCCTTCCAGTTTGTCGCAGTTTGTCTGGCGCGGATCTTCGTGCCCGCCCGCGGCCGGTTTGATTTTTCCTTTCCATTAGTTCTGGCATGTCTAATTGCGGCCTCTATTCCCGCGACCGTCACGCCCGCACTCGCCGCTCAAAACTCGCTCGGCACGGCGACACTCACCCTCGATACCTGCCAGGACACAGGTTTGCCGAACGGAACCTGTTATCGCGCCGTGATCTCAGATTGTCCTGAGGCAACGGGCGAATTCGCGGTGGCCATCAAGATCAACGAGCCCCCCAACCTGAACCTCCTGAAGGGCACAGTGTTCTTCACCACAGGTGGCGGAGGATCCCCCTTCTACGACTACGACCCGGCCTATCTCGGTAGTCCCAGATGTCCTGGCTCGAATTGCGGGTTGATGGTAGTCCAGTCGATAAATTCGGCCAATTTCCGGACTGTCCAGACAGACTTCGAGGATCCGGAAAATGTTATTCAGGAACCCTCCGGCTGGCTGACCGGGCCCTCCGTCGACGGTCCCCGGAGTCTCGCTTGCCGTTACGCCACCCTGGTTCATGCCGTTTGGACGATTCTCCTCCAAAGCGATACTAGGCACCCCGTCTGCGCCACAGGAAACAGTGGAGGCGGAGCGGCTGTCGCCTATGCCATCACGCAATACGGCATGGGAAATAATTCGGGGCCGGGACCGTTCTTCACCATGGTGGAACCCACCTCCGGCCCTCCGTATGGACGAATTGATCACGGTTGTGCGGGTTCGGCCGCGCCGATTAACATCGTGAGCTGTCCCACAGGCGACAGAATTTCCGAAGACTACGGCATTGAAACGGCCCTGGAGTTCGTCGATCCCGCCTACTCTTCGGACTCCTGCGTCAGGGACATTGAGAGCAATGGGAGAGATGGCAATCCCAACTTCCACCACGATAGCGTTCTTTCCGATGACTTTTCGGCGCCCAGCTACAAGACTTTCGTGAGGGCCCTTTACGGCAGCGAGGATCTCAGCGAGGCTGTTCCACTTGGTCTTGAGTGGTACAACGCCATAAGGTCCTCTAAGACGGTAGCGTGCATCCAAGGAGCGCCTCATGAATTGCCCTCAAATTTCGAGGGAGCCACGACCATCGTGAGTGATGTAACCAGTCTTTGCAAATGATTTGTTCCCTGTATCACTAGTCGGTCAGGGGATATGCTTTCTCCCGCCAGTCGCGAATGCCGCCATCCATGGAGATGACGTTGGTGTAGCCCATCTTCTGCAGATTGTCGGCTGCCAGCGCCGAGCGGAATCCGCCGCCGCAGTAAAGCACAATCTCCGCATCGAGATCGGGCACGCGGGCCTCGATGTCGCGCTCGATGATGCCTTTCCCCAGGTGAATCGCGCCCGGCAAGTGGTCCTTGGCGAATTCGCTCTCTTCGCGCACGTCCACCAGAAGAAATTTTTCTCCGCTGTCTATCTTCTTTTTCACTTCCGCGACGTTGGTTTCCCGCACTCGCGTCTTGGCGTCGTCCACAATCTTCAGAAAGCGCGGAGGATGTTGGTGGACCATAAAGTTCTCTCCTTAATACTCAATCGGCGATAAACATCCTACCAAGCGCCGCTAAATCGTGCATCGGTGAAGCGGCATACGGGCTTCGGGCTTCGGCTGTCGGGCTTCAGTCATCTTCGAAAGCCTGGCAGAGTCCGTTCTACGTTCTTGCGTTATCCTGCGAAGCCCGAAGCCCAAAGCCCAAAGCCCAAAGTCTGAAGTCCGAATGCCGCCTTCTCATTTAGCATGAGCAAGTGAGAAAGAACGACGCTCCCCGGAAGATCGGCCTGGCGCGCACTTTGTCGAAGCTAGGCTACTGCTCGCGTTCTCATGCTGCGGAGTTGATCAGCGCTGGCCGCGTCAGCCTTGACGGAAGAATCCGCTGCGATCCGGAGACGCCCGTCCCTGGGAAGCAGAATCAAATTGCCGTCGACGGGAAACTGGTTACGGCGCAAGACAAAATCTACCTCATGATGAATAAGCCGCGCGGCATGGTGACCACGGCATCGGACGAAAAAGACCGCTCCACGGTGTACACCATAATGAACAACAGTTCAACAGGTAGAACTCCACTGCCCGGAGAAAACACGCCCTGGGTAGCGCCGGTCGGCCGCCTCGACAAAGCCAGCGAAGGTTTGCTCCTGCTGACCAACGACTCCGAATGGGGCGCGCGCATCGCCGCACCAGAAACCCATTTGGACAAAACTTATCATGTGCAGGTCGGGACCGTCGCCGATGAGAAGTTCGTGCAGACGCTGGTTCATGGAGTGCAAGCGAACGATGGGGAAATGTTGCGCGCGAAGCAGGCGCGTCGCTTGCGCGCAGGCCAGAAAAATTGCTGGCTCGAGATTGTTCTCGACGAAGGCAGGAACCGCCAGATCCGGCGCATGATGGAGAGCATGGGCGTCGAAGTGTTGCGATTGCTGCGTGTCGCCATTGGCCCGCTACAGTTGGGCGATCTCGTGAAGGGCGATCACCGTTCCCTCACCGCCGATGAGAAGCGAAGCCTCGATCGCGCCCTGCGAGGAAATTCATGAGCGCCCTCACCTTTCTTCCAGCGGTTTCCATGGCCGAGCAAATCCGGAAGAAGAAAATCTCTCCGGTCGAACTCGTAGAAGCCCATTTAGCGCAGATCGAAAAACTGAATCCAAAGCTAAACGCATTTGTGCAACTGGATGCGGAGCGAGCACGCCGTGCCGCTCTCGACGCCGAGAACGCTGTAATTCATGAGAAGACGCAGAAAACTCCGCTCGGCCCTCTCCACGGCGTTCCTATCAGTATCAAGAGTTCCATCAGCGTGGCCGGCCTGCGTTGTGAAGCCGGAACGCGCCTGCGTAGGGGATTTGTGGCGCGGCAAGATGCGCCGCTGGTGGCGCGCCTGAAGAATGCCGGTGCAATTGTTCTGGGCGTCACCAACACTCCTGAACTTCTCATGGCGTGGGAAACCGATAACCTCCTCTATGGCCGCACCAACAGCCCGTGGGACTTGGAACGCACGCCCGGCGGCTCCAGCGGCGGCGAGGCGGCGGCGATTGCCGCGGGCATGTCCGCAGGCGGCGTGGGCAGCGACGGCGGAGGCTCGATTCGCGTGCCCGCTCACTTCAGCGGCATCTGCGGCTTGAAGCCGACCCCGGGACGAATCCCCGCGACCGGGCACTTTCCCGTATCCGCGGGGCCGTTTGCGTTGATCGGCGTCGTCGGCCCCATGGCGCGCACCGTTGCCGATCTCAAAGTCTTGTTCGAAGTGATGCAAGGCCCCGACGTCGCCGACACTTGCTCAGCGCCGGTTCCGATGCAGTGGCTAAGTGACGATGAAATCAGGAAGCTGAGAATCGGCTATTTCGAAGACGACGGCCGCACGCCGGTCACGCCAGAAATCCGCGCCGCCGTTCACACCGCGGCAGAAGCCTTGCTCCGCGCGGGATTTCAAGTGGAACCCTTCCAGCCCGCAGGACTCGAAGAAGCGCGCCGCCTGTGGCACAAGTTCTTTGTGACTGCGGGTGGAATGTTGTTGCGGCCGATGTTCAAGGGAAGGGAAGCCGACCTCAGCCCGATCCTGAAGCAGTTTTTGGACTGGTCAGCCGCTGAGCCCGCACTCACCGGCGAGACCTTGCTCGATGCCTGGGTTCGCCGCGATGCCGCGCGCGCACAATTCTTTGCGCAGATGCAGCGCTATCCCATCCTGTTGTGTCCTGTCGCGGCTGTCCCCGCATTCCGGCACGGCGAGCGCAGTTGGCAGGTTGAAGGCAAAACCGTCAACTATCTCGATGCCTGGAGCTATACGGAATTCTTCAACCTGTTGGGCAATCCCGCCGCGGTGGTTCCCGTGGGCCGCTCGCCGGAAGGTCTGCCCATCGGCGTGCAGATCGTCGGACGCCCGTGGGAAGAAGAGCAGGTGTTGTCCGTCGCCGCCGCGCTGGAGAAGCAGTGTGGCGCGTGGAAGATCCCACCGAATTCGTAGCGACGAATCTTTCCAATAGTATTTTTGCATTATTCCACGCTCGCACCCACCTAGGTAAGTTGAATGGCACGCGGTTTCAGTCACTGTGGGACTGAGTCCGCTGCAGTTAGCGCCTGACTGATTCCGATGACAGATACCTCACGATCCAACGGCTTCGTTGGCCGGGTCTTGTCCTGGCTGCTCCCATTTCTGGTGATCTCCGCCGCCTACTTGTACACCTTCCCGCAGCCCAACATCTTCTATGCCGGAGTGGTGCTGTTGCATGCGCTGACCGGCGTGATTGCTGCAATTCTGCTGATCCTCGCGCTCTTTCGCCTCCTGCGGAATGGAAGCTTGTTTGCGCGCGTCGGCTGGCTACTGGTCGCCGCAGGCGCTGTCCTGGGACTCATTCTCATCAAGACCGGCACGCCACGCACCGAGTGGAAATGGCTCTATCTCCATATCGTGATCTCGCTCCTCGGAGTCGGTATTCTGATCGCTGACAAGCTGGGAGAGCGTGGATGGTTAGCCTCGAATGCCGGTACTGCTCTTCTTCGTGCAGTTATCTGCCTGGTCGTGCTCGCCGGCATCAGCTATGGCGCGCGCTACGTGCGCGAAGGTTGGCAGATCCGCTCCCGCATCCAGAACCCCTCCATGCCGCCCGACAACATGAATGGCGAGGGCGATGGGCCCGAAGGCTCGTTCTTTCCCAGTTCCGCGCAGGTCTACGGCAAGCAGAAAATTCCCAGCAAGTTCTTCATGGAGTCTGACTCCTGCAAGCGCTGCCATGAAGATATCTACAACCAGTGGTTCAGTTCCGCGCATCATTTTTCTTCGTTCAACAATCAGTGGTACCGCAAGTCGATCGAGTACATGCAGGATACGGTTGGCACCAAGCCTTCGAAATGGTGCGGTGGATGCCACGATCCGGCTGTCCTCTACAGCGGGCTCATGGATACTCCGATCAAGCAGATCGTGCATCGTCCTGAATCGCAAGCCGGCCTCGGTTGCATGATGTGCCACTCCATCGCCGACGTGAAGAGCACCATGGGCCAGGCGGACTTTTATCTGGAGTATCCCAAGCTTCACGAACTCGCCGCCACGCAGAATCCCGTGGCGCGCGCCCTGCACGATTTCCTGATCCGCTTGAACCCCGAACCGCATCGCCGCGTATTCCTCAAGCCCTTCATGAAAACGCAGACCGCGGAATTCTGTTCTACATGCCACAAGGTTCACCTCGACGTGCCAGTGAATCATTACCGCTGGGTCCGCGGCTTCAACGAATATGACAACTGGCAGGCCAGCGGAGTCTCTGGCCAAGGGGCGCGCTCCTTCTACTATCCGCCCAAGCCCCAGCAGTGCGCCGATTGCCATATGCCCATGGAGTCCTCGAAAGACGCGGGCAACATCAACGGGGTTGTACACTCGCATCGCTTCCCCGGCGCCAACACCGCGCTGCCCACCGCGAATGAAGATGCTGCTCAACTGAAACTTACCGAGGCCTTCCTGAAGAGCGGCGCCCTTACGGTGGATATCTTTGCGCTATCTCCCGCGCAGGCGCAGGTACAGGCGAAGACCGGCGCGGTGAGTCAATCGGATCTGGCCACCACGTTCGCGGTGGGCGAAGAAGCGGAAACCAAAATCACTTCGGAAACAGGCGGAGAAGTTGCCCCGGTTACCGCTCCGTTGAACCGCGTGCAGCCCGCGCTGCGCCGCGGCGATACCGTGCGCGTGGATGTTGTCGTACGCACCAAGAAGGTTGGACACTTCTTCCCCGGCGGCACCGTCGATGCTTACGATACCTGGCTCGAACTGAAGGGCACGGACGACAAAGGCCAGACCATCTTCTGGAGTGGCATGGTGGAAGGCGATGGCAAAGGCCCGGTGGAAAAAGGCGCGCACTTTTATCGCTCGCTGCAGATCGACGCGCACGGCAATCCCATCAACAAGCGCAACGCCTGGGCCACGCGAGCCGTCGTGTATGTGCGGCTCATCCCGCCCGGCGCGGCAGACACTGTGCACTACAGAATGTTGATTCCTGAAAACGCCGGTGACAAGATTACGTTGCATGCACGCCTGTGCTACAGGAAGTTTTCGTGGTACGGCACGCACGAAGCTTTCGCCGGGCAGCCCGATCCGGCGTCGCAAAACACGGTTTCCCCCGATTACGACGATCGTCCAACGGTGTTTACGGCATCGCTGAGCGGCGTTTCGGCGAAGCAGGAGAAGATTCCCGACCTGCCTATCGAGACCGTGGCGGAAAACGAAGTGACGCTCCCGGTGGTCGCGCATAACGCGCCTGCTCCCCAGCCAAAGACAATCGCTCTCAAAGAGGAATGGCAGCGCTGGAACGACTACGGAATCGGTCTGTTCCTGCAGGGCGACCTGAAAGGCGCGGCCGCCGCATTCCAAGAGGTGACCGAGGCGGATCCAAACAATCCCGATGGCTGGGTCAACCTTGGCCGCTGCGCCGTGCAGGAAGGCGATATGGAACGCGCCCGCGCTGTGCTCGAGAAAGCGCTGGCCCTGTCTCCGAACTTGGCGCGAGCCAACTTTTTCTATGCCCGCGTGCTGCGCGCGGGCGGAAACTACGATGGCGCCGCCGCACGTCTGCACATCGTTCTCGCTCAATATCCGCGCGACCGTGTTGCGATCAACGATCTGGGACGCATTCTTTTCCTGCAGAGGAAGTACGCGGATGCCGTGAAGGTCCTCGAATCGGTGCTGGCGATCGACCCAGAAGATCTGCAGGCTCACTATAACTTGATGCTATGCTACGGAGGGCTGGGGAACGACAAGCTCGCGAAGGAGCATCAGGCGCGCTACCTGCGATTCAAGGCCGACGAGTCTTCGCAAGCGATCACCGGACCGTATCGCCAGTTGCATCCCGAAGACAACAACGAGCGGCAAGCGGTCCACGAACACGTTTCGGTTCCGCTGCCGTCGCTGCATGCGAAACGGCCAAGCGAGACCGCCTCTGCCGGAGGCTCAAAATAGTGAAAACCACAAAAGTGCATTTCACCGCAGAGTCACAGAGGCACAGAGAGAAGAAGCAGCCTTATTGTTCGTTTTTCCTCCGTGCCTCTGTGTCTCTGTGGTGGGTTCTATCTCTGGCGATCGCCGCCCACGCCCAGCAGATCCGTTTCCGCGATGTCACCGCGCAGTCAGGAATCCGTTTCACGCACAACAATGGCGCTTTCGGAAAAAAGTGGCTTCCTGAAACCATGGGTCCCGGCTGCGCCTTCATTGATTACGATAACGACGGCTATCCCGACATTCTTTTGGTCAACGGCGAAGACTTTCCCGGGCACGTTCATGGTGGGGCGACGACTCCAAAGCTATACCATAACAACCACGACGGAACCTTTACCGATGTAACCCGCAAGGCGGGATTGGCGGTTTCCATGTTCGGCATGGGAGTATCCGTCGGCGACTATGACAACGACGGCTTCGATGACATCTTCATCACCGCTCTCGGCCAAAGCCATCTCTTCCACAACAACGGCAACGGCACCTTCACCGACGTTACCAAGTCCGCCGGCATGTGGGGGCCGAACGAGTTCTCGACCAGCGCCGCGTGGGTCGACTACGACCGCGACGGCAAACTCGATCTCGTCGTCGCGAACTACGTGCAATGGACCGAGCAGACCGACCTGTACTGCACTCTCGACGGCGCGCACAAATCTTATTGCACGCCGGAATCGTACAAAGGAACCTCGGTGCAGCTGTGGCATAACCTGGGTGGCGGCAAGTTTGAAGACGCTACGCAGAAAGCCGGCCTGGGCGATCCAACTTCAAAAAGCCTCGGCATCACGATCCTCGATTACAACGCCGACGGCTGGCCCGACATTCTGATCGCCAACGACACGCAGCCCAACAAGCTTTATCTGAACAAGAAAGACGGCACCTTCGAAGAGCGCGGCGTGGCCGCTGGAATCGGCTTCAGCGAAGATGGCGTGGCCCGCGCCGGCATGGGCGTCGATGCCGCCGACTACGACCGCAGCGGGCACCCCAGCGTTCTCATCACTAACTTCGCCAATCAGATGGCGTCGCTCTATCACAACGAAGGCAACAGCTTGTTCGTGGACGAGGCTCCGCAGTCCGAAGTAGGCCGCGCCACGCTGGTCACGCTCGGCTTCGGCTGCTTTTTTTTCGATTACGATAACGACGGCTGGCCGGATATTTTCGTCGCCGACGGCCATATCGAAGACGCGATCGAGCGCGTGCAGAAGCGCGTGACCTACGCCGAGCCTTCGCATCTCTTCCACAACCTGGGCGGAGGCAAGTTTCAGGAAGTGACGATGCAGATGGGGCCGGCCTTTGCCGCGCCAAGAGTGGCGCGGGGCGCGGCTTACGCCGATATCGATAACGACGGCTTCCTCGATGTCCTCGTCACCACCAACGCCGGCCCCGCTGTTCTGTTCCACAACGAGGGCGCATCGAATCACAGCCTGCGCCTGAAGTTGGTAGGGACAAAGTCGAATCGCGACGGCATCGGCGCAGTGGTGCGGGTCACGGCAGGAGATGACAAGCAGTCGAAGATGCTGCGCTCCGGATCGAGTTATCTTTCGCAAAGCGAACTAGTCCTCACCTTTGGCCTGAGCGCACAAGCGAAAGCCGACAGCGTTGAGATTCAATGGCCCAGCGGCCAGGTCGACAAACTTTCCAACATCAACGCCGGACAGACGGTAACGGTCGAGGAAGGAAAGGGAGTTGTGGGGAACCGCGCGTATAGCAGGACCACTGCAGCAAAATAACTTGTCATTCCGAGGAGCGGATGCGACGAGGAACCTGCTGTTTCTCGTACTGCCACGAAAGCAGATTTCGGTTTACCCTGTGTTCCCTGTGCCCGCTGTGGTTAAATCGTAGTCGAATGACTCCGCGAATTTCAGTTGCTCTCGCCGGCATATTCCTGGCAGCGTTTGGCCTGTTCGCGTCCGCCCCGCAAACTCCATCGAAAGCGAATCCGGTGGAGGCGGCGCGCCTCAACAACCTCGGCGCCGCCTACATGAACCAGCAGCTTTTCGAGAAAGCACTCAAGTCGTTCCAGCAAGCCGCCGAACTTGATCCCAAGCTGACGATGGCGCGGCTGAATGAAGGCATTGCCTTCCTGAACCTGCAGAAGATCGACGAAGCCAAAGCCGTGTTGCAAGATGCTCTCAAGCAAGATCCGAAGAATCCGAACGCGTGGTACAACCTTGGCCTGCTGGCGAAGAACACGGGCGACGCTCAGTCTGCGATTGACGCGTTCCACCACGTCGTCGAACTGGATGCGAACGACGCCGACACCTGGTATTTCCTGGGCACCGCCGACGTGCAGTCGAAACAGTTTCCCCAAGCCATCGACGCCTTCCAGCACGCGCTGCAACTCAACCCGCTGCATGCCTCCGCCGAGTTCGGATTGTCGCGCGCCTACCAGCAATCGACTGACGTCGACCACGCCCGCGAGCATCTGAAGAAATTCCAGTACATCACGCAAAACAAAATCGGCGCGCCCATGAGTCTGGCCTACGGCGAGCAGGGCCAGTACTCGCGCGCAGTTGAGTCGCCGTCGGCGGTGCTGAAAGCTCCCGCGCAGATCAAGGTGCGGTTTGTGGATGTGACGGCGGAGGCGGGAATCGCGGGGACTGACGGACCGCCTCCGGAGGACATTTTCGGTTTTCTCATGCCAGGCGCATGCTTTCTTGACTACGATGGCGACGGCCGTCCTGATATCTTCGTCACAAACGGCGGCCCGTTAGGTGGGCTAGCTCTCTATCACAACTTGGGGGCCGGAAAATTCGAAGATGTCACGAAGAAAGCTGGGCTCGATCCGACTCTGCACGCGATCGGGTGTACGGCGGGCGACTACGACAGCGACGGAGCAACCGATTTGGCTGTGAGTTTACTTGGCCGGGTGATGCTGCTTCATAATCAAAAGGATGGGACATTCAAAGATGTCGGCAAGGCATCTGGCATTCCGAACTGGAATTACAACGTCGGCCTTACTTTTATTGACTATGATCACGACGGCGATCTCGATCTCTTCGTGAGCCGGCATGTAGATGCAGCGCCGAAAAATGGAAAAGTGAATTGGTATTTTCCTCCTTCTGACGATGGATCATTTAGCTGGCCGCAGATGTTCCGTAATAACGGCAACGGAACATTTACAGAGGTTGCAACCTCGCTGGGGCTGGTGGATGAAAAGGATCCGATTGGCACTTTGGGGGCCATCGGAACCGACTACAACAACGACCGTGCAGTCGACCTCATAGTTACGGAGTCCAAGCCGACAATCTTCGAAAATCCTCGCGAGGGAAAATTCTCTAAGCGCACACCGTGGTCCGGTCCCATGCCTGGCGCAGCTCTGGGCGTTGCCGTTCTTGATTTCGACCACGACGGATGGATGGACCTGGCCTTCACGCACATGGGAGCGCCCGGCCTTACGCTATGGCGCAACAATCATGGCAAGACTTTCGATCGCGTCCAACTTCCCGCGACGAACTGGACCCGCGCTTTCGGTGTGGCTGCCATCGACTACGACAATGACGGCTGGGTCGACCTGGTCGCAGTCGGCGAGACAAAAGATGGTAAGGGCGAGATTAAGCTGTTCCGTAATCTCGGCGCTGACGGGTTCAAAGACGTCACCGCCGACGTTGGCCTCGACAAGATTCAACTCAAAGAGCCGCGCGCGATCATCACTGGCGATTACGATGGCGACGGTGCGACCGATTTGCTCATCACGCAGAATCACGGGCCTGCCGTGCTGCTGCGCAATGAAGGCGGCAATCAGAATCACTGGCTGCGCCTTTCGCTCAAGGGATTGAACGATAACAAGAGCGCTATCGGGACCAAGGTGGAAGTGTTCGCGGGCGGGAATCGGCAGAAGTTTGAGATCGCGGGTTCGAACGGATACCTGGGGCAGAACTCAACCGACATTGTGGTCGGCCTCGGCGATTCCAAAGAAGCCGACATCGTGCGCATGACTTGGCCGACGGGCGTGTTGCAGGATGA
>PMXH01000351.1 GCA_003165855.1 Acidobacteriaceae bacterium
GCATCGGAGACGGAAAAATCTTCGTCAGTCGTATCGACGAGGCCATCCGTATCCGCAACGACGAGCGCGGCGAAACCGCCCTCTAGTGTCGTTTGCCCGACGTTTCATTTCAAAATGAACTGTCATCCTGGCCAGGTAAATTAACTGTCATCCTGAGCGAGTCCGCCGCAGCCGGGGTCCCAGCGGACGGGTCTTTGTCCGTGGGGTGGGAGCGGGCGAGTCGAAAGCCTGCCCGCCGTGGCGGGGACCTGCGGTTGCTTTTCGCTAACTTCAATAAAAAAACCCGTACCCCATCCATCGCGTTTTCTGCGATGGGTGGGCCAGGAATGCACCCAAGCCAAAAGTCTTTCTAATCCCCTAATTGTGTAGTGTCAACAGATTGTTCTGATCGATGCCTGCTCTTGTGATGGGGGATTTTCGGTTCAGGCTTGCGTGCGGCCTGTGCCAGTTGTATTCGTGCAGCCATCGAGGGAGTTGTTCTCGTCGCTGATCGGAGTTCAGATAGGTGCGGGCGTAGGCCCATTCTTCTAGAGCGGTGCGGATGAAGCGTTCTGCTTTGCCATTGGTACGGGGCGTATATGGCCTGGTGAAGCGGTGTTTGAGTCCGAGTTCGCGGCAGGCTGCGGCGAAGGCGCGCGAGCGGTATGCAGGCCCATTGTCGGTCAGCACGGCCTTGAAAGCGATGCCGAAGCCTTGGTAGTAGTCCAGCGCCTGGCGCAGGAAGGCGACTGTGGAATGCGCCTGCTCATTGGGGAAGATGGCCGAGAAGGCGATGCGGGAGTGGTCGTCGATGGCCACATGCACGTACTCCCAACCCACGCGGCGGGTGCGGTCGGCGAGGTTGCCGGTGACGCGGTGGCCAGGTTTGGCGATGCGTCCCAGCTTCTTGATGTCCAGGTGCAGCATGTCGCCCGGGTTGGGGTGTTCGTAGCGGTTGGCTGGCCGCGGCGGTTCCAGATCGCGCATGCGGCTGAGCTTGCGCCGGCGCAGGATGCGGCTGACCGTGGCGCGGCTCAGGCCGGTCTGCTGAGCGATCCGCAGCCCCGTCCAACGCTGGCGGCGCAGCTGCTCGACCAGTTCCAACTGTTCCGGCTGGGTGGGTCTATGCAGCTTGTGCGGGCGGCACGAGCGATCAACCAGCCCGGCGCAGCCCGACTGGCGATAGCGGCGAACCCACTTGGCGGCCGTCTTGGCGCTCACGTTGGCGGCGGCTGCAGCCGCCGCCAACGTGCACCCCTGCTCGATCACCCTTCGCGCCATATGCTCTCGACTCCAGACCGTCGTTCGGGCATTCTTGTGATAGTCCATCTGGTCGCCTCCTGGATTACTGCGTCTTCGCAAACACAGCTTTACAGGTTCCGATCAGATGGACAATCTATTGAAACCGTAAAATTAGGGNNGCGCTCGCTCAGGATGACAGTCTATTTATTTGTGAGGACGGCTATCGATTTGGGTGGCGACTTAGACTGGTGGAGTGGCGCTTCCCCGCATCTCATTTTTCGATTTGAAGCAGCGCTCGTTTGTGCGCGGGCTGTTGCTTTCGCTGGGCGCGTTTTTCGGGAGCCTGCGGCTGGCGGGATTTCCTCATATTGAAAAGCTGCACGGTTCGCACTGGCAGATGGCGCTGGTGCCGGTGGCCTGCTGGGGGATGGTGGAGACGGCGCGCTGCCTAAGGCAGAAGTGGAGTCTTTACCATGCGGGGGTTCTGATTCTGCTGTATACGGAACTGATGGTGCTGGCCATGGTGCTGGTTTTGTGGGTGTTTTTGTAGCCGGGAATTCCGTTGAAAATCTTTCAAGAATTCCGGCAGGGCGTGTAGCATGGGGCAGATGCAGGGAATCCCACCCCTTTCCGCAAAGAGCGCGGAAAGTATGGAGCACCCGGCATTTTGAATTGCGGCCGCCCCGCTCCCCTGGTTCAGGACGGCCTCTCCCCAGAACGAAGAACAACCAACAGGCAATAGCCGAAAGACAAGAGGAGAACGAGATGTTTAAAGGATTCAGAGATTTTATTCTGCGTGGCAACGTGATGGACTTGGCGGTTGCGTTCATCATGGGCGCGGCATTCAACGCGATCGTTACGTCGCTGGTGAAGGACGTTTTGATGCAGGTCATCGCGGCCATTGTCGGCAAGCCGGATTTCAGCGCCATCAAGGTGGATTTCATGGGCACGCCGATCATGATCGGAAACTTTCTGAATGCAACAGTTTCGTTTCTGATTGTGGCGTTTGTGGTTTATTTCTTCATGGTGCTTCCGCTGAACTCGCTGATGAACAGGTTCAAGGGTCCCGCGCCTGAAGTGCCGGTGACGACCAAGCCGTGCCCGGAGTGTTTGAGCGATATTCCGCTGGAGGCGAAGCGCTGCTCGCATTGCGCACAGTTGGTTTAGAGGCAGGGGTCAGGGAACAGGGATCAGGGATTAGAAAGACTTCTGGGTTGAGTGCATTGCTATCCCACCCATTCCGCAAGAACCGCGGAATGGATGGGGCACCCNNGGTGGCGTAGATGCTCATGATGCGGCCGCGCATTTCGTCGGAAGCGAGATGCTGGAGGGCTACGTTGAACGACGAGATCATGAGGATGGCGCTGTAGCCCTCAACGAGCAGCAGGCACTGCGAGAGCACAAAGATGTGTGACAAGCTGAAGCCGGAGATGGCGGAAAAGAAGAAGAGTCCGGCAATGATGATGACGCGGCCGCGATGACGCAGGGTGCCGAGCGCGGCGACGGTGACCGATCCGCAGACGGCGCCGAGGCCTGAGGCTGCCAGCAGCCAGCCGAGGCCGGACTCGCCGGCGTGCAGCTGCATGCGCGCGAAATATGGGATGAAGTAAAGAAAGGGTACGGCGAGGAAACTGAACGCGGCCGTCATGCAGACGAGGACGAGCATCTGCGGATTGCCGCGCAGGTAGCCGAATCCCTGGCGCAGGCTGAGAAAGAAGCTGGCGTGATGGCGGGGTTCCTGCGCTGGGTAGCGGATGCGCTTGAGCGCGAACAGGACGGCGAGAAAACTGAACCCATTGAGGAAGAAGTTGCCGGCCATGCCGAAGATGGCCATGGAGTATCCGCCCAGCGTGGGGCCGAGAATGCGCGAGAGGTTGAACTGCGCTGAGTTGAGGGCGATGGCATTGGTGAGGTCTTTGCGCGGGACAAGGCGCGGGACCAGGACCTGGTAAGCGGGCGTGTTGATGGCGTTGGCCATGCCGTTGAGGAAGGAAAGGACGAC
>PMXH01000421.1 GCA_003165855.1 Acidobacteriaceae bacterium
GCCTGAAAGTGCGGGCGGAATCCGATCCGGAAGTGCTCAAGGGTCTCGATCTTCTGCCGCAAGCCAAGGCCCTCGCCGACAATGCCAAACGCATTGTGGCGGAGCATAACGGCGCGGGAGCGTTCAACCGCTAGAATGAAAATGATTTCTCGAGGCCCGGACAAGTTCCGGGCCTTTACTATTGGCGAGTGACGAGCGGTCCAGGGTCCCCGCCGTCCTCATTGACTTCGGTATCTGGCTATGTGAAAATCCGCCCCAGCAGGGGAATTCCCGGAGTCTCGGCCTAGGGAAAGAGCCTGTGTTTCTCATGAGATGAGGGCCGTCATAGGTGGAATGGTTGCAAGAACTTTGGCGCATTGAAGTTCCGAGAGCGCGTCTCTCGCAGAGATCGGGGTGGTTTTGAAGCCGGTCGTACTGGGTTTGGCGGTGATATTGGCGGTCGTTGCCGGATGGACCGATTGGCGCAGCCGCCGTATTCCGAATTGGCTGACCGTTTCGGGCCTTTTGGTCGGAATTGCGGCCAACGTCGTGGCTGGAGGGTGGGGCGGCTTGAAGACTTCCCTGCTGGGCGCCGGGTTAGGGTTGCTGGTGTTGTTACCGTTCGTCTTTATTCGCAGCCTGGGCGCGGGCGACTGGAAGCTGGCTGGAGCGTTGGGCGCATTCGTAGGACCAGGCGCGCTGGTGGATGTGCTGATGGGCTCGGTCTTCGTAGCGGGGATCATGGCCCTCGGGCTGGTGATCTACAAGCGGCGAGTGAAGGAAACGCTGCGTAACATCGGACGGCTGCTGGCGTCGATGTTTACTTTTCATATGCCGGACGCCGAAGTTTCGCTGGATAACCCGCGGTCGCTGAAGATTCCGTATGGAGTAGCATTGGCTGTGGCGACGTTGCTCTACGGCGTCTGGAACTGGAAGATGGGGGGAGCGCGATAGCTGTGCGGAAATCGAATCCCACAACCTGGCGTGACTGGCCGCGCAACACGCGCGGCGCGGAGATCGCGGAAACTGCGATGATCCTGCCTCTGCTCTTCGTAATGGTGATGGCGATCTTCTGGTTCGGACAAGCTTTTCGCTACTACGGCACCATCACGCACGCGGCGCGGGAAGGTGCGCGCGCGGCCGTGGCTCCGGCCTGCGCAACCTGCGCCGTCACAGGCTCCGCGCAACAAAATGCCGCAAACAATGCCGTAAAGGCCGTCAACACCGCTTTGTCTGCGGCCAAGCTGGACCCATCGCAAGCCCTGGCACCGGTGCCGATTCCCGCATTGTGCGCATGCGGAACCCCCTACCCGTGTAGTACCGGCACCCCCGTCGCATGTTTCCCGACCACGAGCAGCCCCGTCAGCAACGTTTGCGTTCAGCCCAACGTTCAATTGGCGTATAGCTCCCCCCCCGGTATGGTGATCGGGGCCGGAACCTGCGGCACTTCCGTCAGCTTCGGCTATAAGTATCCTTTCCATTTCACTCTGCCCTGTTACCCGCAGCCATGCACGTCGCTGGACCTGCAAAAGATTACCCTCCCCGCACAGGCGCAGATGCGGGAGGAGACACAGTGATTCGGACCCTTCATCCGGCATTTCGCCCCTTCCCCGCACTATGGCGGGTTATTGGCAAGTGGGCGGGTGACGATCGCGCCTCGCAGATTGTGGAGTTCGCGGTTTCTCTGCCCTTGCTGGTTTTATTCGTGGTGGGAATATTCGACTTCAGCAGCGCCATCACCCTGAAGCAAAAGTTAACCAATGCCGCGCGGGAAGGCGCCCGCGTGGCTGCTGCCGATCCCGCCAACGACCTCGGGGGCGCGGTGCCCTTCCCCGCATCGGTTGGCGATGCCCTCCAGGTCGTGGACAACTATCTGCTATCGGAGAAGATCAACGACTGCGGTCTGCAACACTCCTTGCCAGTGCAGGCTGGTCTTACCTGGGTCGCAACCGCCACCGGCTGTCCGGGTGGACCCACCGCCGTGCTCAAACTGACCATCAACCGGGGATGCGTGACGCCGCAGACCTCCGGGCAAACTACCACTTACGTGGTGAACACCTGTGTCGGGATTGTGTACCCGTATAGTTGGCGATTCGGCGGCGTGTCCAGCCTGTTCGGAGGACGATTTGTAGGTCCCAGCAGTATCAACACGACTGCGGTGGCGTTCAATGAGAATTGAAAATCGACAATTGAGTTATCTATGCTGCCGCCACTAATTCGGCGCCCGCGAAGAAGCGCCCCGTGCCGCGCGAGCGAGCGAGGCGTGACCATGGCGCTGGTGGCGTTGGCGATGGTCGCCATCGTTGCCATGGCTGCGCTCTCGATCGACATTGGCACGCTTTACCAGGCCAGTGCAGAAGCCCAGCGCGCAGCAGATGCGGGCGCTCTGGCGGCGGCGAGGGTGATTTCGCTCTCGGGGATTACGGGCGATCCGACAAATGGCCCTACTGACGGAAGCTGGAGCGCGACCTGCGGCGGTCTAAGTAGCGCTGCTACCCTGGCCGCAACCAGTGTCGCTCAACAGAACCTGATCGGCGGCGCCCATGCCTCCACGATCAACGTGTACTACGGCACAAGCAGCGGTGCCTCGACGAACCCGGACTGCACTGGCGCTGGAGCGGCCTTCGGGGTGAATCCTGTCGTCACGGTCTATGTGCAGCAGGCGAAACTGCCTACCTTTTTCGCCCGCGTTTTTTCGCTGATACCCGGCGGTACTCCCTCAACTTCAGGCGTAAGCGCAACCGCCGTTGCCGAAGTGTTCAATCCTTCGAACTCCGGCAGCTACGCTACGGGGGGAGAAGTGGTACCGGTCCAACCGCGGTGCGTGAAGCCCTGGATCGTGCCGAATAAGGACCCCTTGAACGCACCAGGCTGCAGCCCCGCGACCTGCAACAACTTCGTCAGCACGTCTGCGGTCCCGCCCCAAGGATCAATTCTGAACGGCGGAATCACGTATAACGGAAAAGCCGGGGTGATTGGCGAAAGTTTCTATTTGGTTCCCGATTGCAGCGCCGCCGGAACCTGTAACAGCGCAGCACCATTTGCTAGTCCACCCCAAGCAAACTCTGTCACCCCTCCGACGCTGCCTCTTCCCAATCTACAATATCTGCCAGGGCAGGTTCTAGGTTCCCCCGTTGCTGTGCCAAGTTGTGGCACCACGAACCCCTACCAGGAGGCTATCGCGGGATGCGATCAGTCCACTCCATATCAGTGTGGCGTGTCAGCTGCCAGCGCCACCCAGCCGAGTCTCGTGAACCTTAACGAGAACCCCAGCGGCGCAGGTGGCGACACTTCTACTTCAGCGCAATGCCTTATCAATCAAGCCAATGTCCAGGATTCTCTCAACACGGGCGTCTATCCCTACCAGATTCTAGCTGGCAAGGGGAATCCGTTGAACGTCAGCGGCAGTGCGATCACGAGCAGTAGCTCGATCGTGTCTCTTCCCATCTACGACGGCTTAGCTCTGGCAACGGGTACCCAGCAGCCCGCTGTTACCATCGTAGGTTTTCTGCAAGTCTTCATCAATTCTGTCGACGCCACCGGCAACCTGAACGTGACGGTGATGAACGTCGCCGGCTGCGGCAACGCCGTGCCAAGCGGGGCCACTCCCGTCACCGGAACGTCTCCCGTACCCGTCCGCCTGATCACCCCTCCATAATCTGCCTGTGTCGATAGCACGCGGCTCGACGCACAAGCTTATCCGAACAATTGACTCAGCGGAATTGAATCCAGAAAACTCGGCCTAATCCGGGACGTCGTTGCTCGCCGGAGGTTTCGTCTCGGGATTTGTAGGTGGCGCTCCGGGTTGCGCCGTGGCGGGCGGAGGAGCGCCCTTGCCTGGGGTTTCGGTGTCACCGTCGTCCTCAGGCTGCACTTGCGGCAGAGGACGGTAAACCGGCGCCGGCCCGTCCGGACGCGCACTCAGAATGACGCGGTCGAGAACGCCGGGATCGCTCGCCGAACTCATAATGACGAAATTGAACTTCGAACCGTTCAGCAGGTGCGCCAGCACTTCCGGCGCGGAAGCGGGACCGATCTCGGCTACCACTTTTTCCTGCTCCGCGCCTGCTGGGATGGCAATCTCCGCCCCGGTGCGCTGGTGCACCGCAAAGAGAATCTCCGACAGGCTGGCTTTGTTGGAACTGATCGTGAGCAATCCTGCCTGGAATGAAACTACCAGCGGAGGCGGCGCTGGCGCTGCCACCACGATCGGCACGGACTGCGCGGGATAAGTCGTATTCACCAGGCTCGGACCGGAAGCTGATCCCGAGGAGGGCGCGAGTCTGGCGCCTTCCCCGCCTGCTCCCACCTTCACCATCACCGTTCTTCCATACGGAAAAACTTGATAGTGCTGTGGACCCCTCAAATCAAAAACAACGCGTGTGACCGGCGGCTTCGAACTGAACAAGCTCACTCGGACGCTCTTCACCTCGCCGCGGTTTACCGTCTGGTTACGCAACTGTGTTCCAGGAACCGCGTTGGCGAAATCCACCACCAGGCGGTCGGGACCGGTTAGCACTTGGGTTTGTGGAACGAGGCGATCACTGGACTCAATCTCGATCTCAACCGGATTTCGATTGCCCAGCACCTGCACCCGGCGAACGGAAGGCACGCCCTGGACCTGTCCCGCGACGCTCGCGGGCAAACATAATGCTGCCCAGACAAGCAATCCGGCAGCGGCTCTATGGAAAGAGCGGTCCATCAATATCCTTATGGTACGGCGGTGTGTGGGTCGCGCTATGCCGATTCTAGCAGCGTTCGCGAACCAACCTCCTTACTGAAGGCTTACAACCTTGGGTCGGCCCAAAAGGCGACGCATGAATTACCGCGTCAGCGGAGTTAACACAACGTTGAGCACGTCCGGTTCGCTGGAGATGCGTTCCAGATGAGGGTTCCTGCCACCCTCGTGATAGGCAATCGAGTAGGTTTGAAAGAACTGGGCATTTTCAACCAACAACTCAACAGGCGCTGCCGTCCCCTGCGCCGCCTTTATTGCAGCATGCAGAACCGGAGCCGTCCACTTGCGGCCGTTGACGGCAACCAGCTTCATGCCAGGTCCGATCCCGGCTTGATAAGCCGGAGAACCCACTATCACGTCATCCAGTTTGCCATCCTCGGCCACGGTGAACCCTAAGGAGTACGAGAAGTCCGCGAACTTAGCCAGCTTCTCCAGAGCCTGCGTAAATACATTCGGCTGCTCGTTGTAGACCAGCTTCCAACCGCCGCGCTCAATACCTCCCAGTGGGGCATGAGCGCCGGTCGCGCCGACACGTTCTTTCAGCAGCGTCGCCCAATCGTAGGGAGCGACGTCATTGAGCGTGCGAACAATGTCGTCAAAGGTGTAAGGCACAACCAGGGGTGGTCCGCTTTGGCCACCGTGGAAGCGGCGGCAGAAATCATCGAGAGAACGCTGGCCTTGCGTCTGCCGGCGAATGATCGCGTCCACTTCGAGCCAGATCAATTCGCCCTCGGGATAATAATCCAGGCTACGGCGCCAGTTCGACCACCGCGGGTCCATCATCATCCGTAGAGTCTGCACCGAGCGCGCCGTGTCTTCCAAAGGACGCCAAGTACGGCCCGAACGGTGGTCGAGACTAGCGGCAGTGGAGGCTAACGCTTCCCGATACTGTTCGGCAGACCACAAGCCGCTACGTTCGGCCAGCAGGTTGCCCAGATATTCCGTGAGACCTTCGTAAACCCACAGCAGATCGCCAACCATCGGCTCCTGATAGTTTCGCGTGGCCAGTCCCGCAGGCCGGCGATACTTGCCGTTCCAGGAGTGCGCAAACTCGTGTGGAAGAAGACCCGCGTAGAGCATGTGCAGATCCGGATCAAGCAGCGTGCGCTCGGCCGCGGCGCTGTCGTTCGATTCGTGGTGCTCCAGTCCATGTCCGCCGACCTGGTCGCTGAGAGTGTATAGAAAATGGTACTGCCGGTAATGCCGCGCCCCAAACAGCGCACCGGTTTCCGCAACCAGTTTCCGGTAAGCCGCGAGATCCTCCGCTTTCATCGCCAGATCGGCTTCGTCGTCGGCGACCAGATCCATTTCGTGAGCAACAGCCGGGGCAGCGGTTAATTCGATTCGCCGGTAATGCAACCCCGCGATCAGCGGCGAGTCCACCAGGGTCGTGAGTGAAACTGGAGCGAACTCCACCTCATTGCCGGACGCGTGCGCTGCCATCAGAGCAGTCCCAAACTTCCATCCCTCTGGAAGCTTCACTGAGGGGACGAATTCGACCGCGTCGGAATCGGCTCCCTGCGGATACAGAAGCACCGCATTCCAATTCAGGTCGAGCAAATTGCTGGATGCCGCCGGTCCTCCGCCGCCAGCGCTGTCATTGGAAGTGATCGCGTCCAGCGATACCTCAATGGAGCGCGCCGCCTCGGGCACGGTGACATGAAAAGCATACATATCGACATCGTCGCGCTGCCAGATCAGAGACCGGCCCTCAGCTTCCATGTGTATGCCGGTAAGCGCCGCAATCGGTCCGCTGGGGCGGTGGTTGCCGGGGATCCACTTAGGAAACACTAGCGTCATGGCGCCGGCCTTGGCGGGGATGGTCAGTTTTGCATGATAGATGTTTCTCGGGGCATCAGTGAGATCCACGTACAAGCGGATGGATTGACCGAGCAGATGCGGACTCGCTGCACTCAGCGCTCCCAAGGCAAGTAGAAAGGAAAAACAAAACGCAAGTCGTGGCGAACGCAGCATGGCCTCCCGGACACTGAAACTAAGAGTGGAGAAAGAAGAGCCTACCGAAAGGCGCGACCCGTTCGCAAGCGAAGTGTTGCAGGCGATCTCAGGACATGCTCTGACTGATTCGGAATGGTCGGGTGTTCGAGCGGGTCACGCGCGAATGAGCTTCCGCCGCGCGCACCAGTAGATCGCGGCCAAACCGGAAGCGAACATCATCCAGGTTCCCGGTTCCGGAATAACTCCGCTTGATCCTCCACCACAGGGGTTCCCCTTTTTCTTGTTCCCACCTTCATTCCCCGCGGTGCCCTTGGCTTTGACCGGCCCGCAAAGGCCCGTTGGCAGCGGTGGCGGCGAGATCGGTACCCAGGCCCCTCCGACAAATGGATTGTACAAACTCAGCGGTCCCGCGGGCCCAAGGCCGGGCGCTTCGGGCCGATTAAGCAGAGCAGACTGGAACGGAACCGGCGGAGATTGCTGCGCCGTGCCCTCGCCCGCCTGAACCGGCTCATCAAATTTCTGTACCGGAGGCTCGGCTGGCGAAGCCTCCTGTTGCGGAGATTCTTCCACCCGGTTGGCGCAACGGCTGCGCGCCGTCATCCTACCATCGGTGATCAGCTTCTCTCCCTTGTGCAGAGTCAGCCTCCGCCGCGTCCAGTAAATGTGATTCCCGATGCGGTAGGACACGTAGACGGTCCGGGCCAGTGTGAGACGCACCACGCGCGCGCGGTCGTAATCGAAACCGGCGTAGTGAGCCGCCACGATTGGATCGTGTTCCGCCACCCACTTCAATTCTTTCGCATCCTGCACTCCGCCAGGCACGACCGAATACGGATATACAGGGCGGTCGGCGGATGAGCTGGAGACAATCTGATTCAACGTAAGCACGCGATTGCGGCTAAGTTCCGCCTGCTGAAGGGTGGGTGAAGCGGACTGCCCGCGGAAAAGAGATGGGCTCAGATATCTCAATGCGACGGCGGAGATACCAACAGCGAAAAGCCCGATCGTCGTGGCTACCAGCCAGCGCCGAAGCAGACGATTGCGACGGTGACGGCGGCTTCGCCGGCGCTTCACCACTACTGCCTGGACGTTCCCCTCTTCGGGATCGCTCACAAAACCACTCCTACCTGCGGCGGCCGTCCTGGGCTCCGGAATCGGGGCACTCCACCATAAACCTATGGACGCAGGTCAAGTGCCATACCGCAGAGCGCAAATCCCCACAAACTACAGGAGATCCGCCCTCTTCTGGCGATCATGGTAGCAGACCGCGAAAGGCTTTGCACAAAATATGTTGGGGATTTCTGCAGGACCCTCCCAGCTGCAGCATTCACCAGCCCTCCGCCCGCGTCCGGCTTGCGGACTCGGGTTCAAAGATGACTGTAGTAACACCACCATCGAGCCATTTTCAGGAGCTGTACACGGTAGTACTCTCCCTATCTGTTACGGGAGTCAGTTGCACCCCGTCTACAGAAATGCCGCCCCTTCGCGGCGGAGCCAGTTTTCAGCAAGGGTTTATCTCTTTAGCTTTGCTGGCCGATCTCCCCCGATCGAAGGAAAGCAGGACACACGCTGTCGCTCAAGACAGCCGTCCTTAAGTTTTGCTGGGAGGCAAACCCATGCGTTTGAATCGTCTTCATCTCATACTTTCGGTTCTGGTGGTCTCGCTGCTCCTGGCGAGCCCGGCTTTCGCCACCTCGGTCACTATGAAATATCTCGGAGGCACGGGCAGTGGCATTGGAGGCGGAGCTGTTTATCCCTACCAGTTTTCCATCAACGGTAGCAGCACGCCCACGCTCCTGCTGTGCGACAGCTACGACAACGACGTCCGTGTCAATGAGAGGTGGACGGCGACCGTTACGCCATTCCTGCAAGGCATTGCGAACAGCATGTTTGGGCCGTCGATGACTCTGGATTACAAGGCCGCTGGGTTGATCTTCAAGAGCATGCTGGCCGGAACCATTACCGCTACGCAGGCGAATTGGGCAATTTGGGGTCTGTTCTCATCGAACGCTACTTCGCAGTCCCAATTTCAGACCACCGGCGCAGGTGCAATCGAAACCCAGTATCTCGCCCTGGCCGGCACCGCTTCCAATTCCGCCTTCAACGGATTGCTCCTCTATACTCCTAACCACGCAACGCCTGGCGTAGGCCCGCAGGAGTTTATCGGCTACAGTGCCGTGCCCGAGCCGGGCAGCCTCATGCTGATGGGCACCGGTTTAATCGGCCTGGCGGGAATGCTTCGGAGAAAATTCCTCAAAGTCTAATTCGCGGAGCCCCGCAGTTCCTGAATCAACGGAGTTGCTTCACCCTCTCGACGCATCAACCCTCGATCCGCGCTGTCAACAGGCAGCGCGGTTTTTTCTTGCTGACCATTTCTCATCGTGTCTCATCGTGCTCGGCAGCGCGAAGGATGACTTCCCTTTCGTTGGCCGGAACCACTTCTATGTCTAAACCTCAACCTCCGGCAAAGAAACGGGCCCTCCGGACAGAATCTGTTTCGTCAATCCTTCCACTCTGGCCGCCAGATGCGGCAAGCGCGCAGTCACACTTCTCGACAACCCCTCTCCGTGCTCAAAAGACTGCCCCACAAGACTCACGGAGAAGGCTTGCGGACTTGTGCCGTATAACTCTTGGGCCAGTCCAACCACCTCGGCGGGAGAAAGCTGGTGAGAAAAGCTCGCTTTGGTCGACGGCGTCGTCACCCGCGCGCAGCGTACTTCGCCAGGTTCACCGTCTCTGCTGGCATCCACAAAAATTGCGGAGTCCACACGGCTGACGGCCTCCGCTACTTCCGGCAGGAGTTGGTGCAACTGCAGGACCGACACTCCCGGCGATGCCAACCTGCTGCGCAATTCCCCGGCAACCAGCCAGCCGATTCCATCGTCGCAGCGCAGAGGATTGCCGTACGCGATAATAAGCACCCGAGGCATCGTGTTGCTCGCGAACTCAGCCTCGCGCCACTTGGTCCAGAACTTCGCCCCCGGGGCTGAGCAGCTGAATATGGAGCGCCATCTGACCCAGCGCATGGGTCGCGCAACTCAGGCAGGGGTCGTAGGCTCGGATTACCGCTTCCACGCGGTTCAACATCCCGGGAGTCAGGTGATGGCCGCGAACAAAATGCTTGGCCACCTGCAGAATGCTGCGATTCATCGCCAGATTGTTATGTCCCGTGGCGATCACCAGGTTTACCCAGCGTATCAGGCCCTGGTCGTCGATTTTGTAATGATGAAACAGCGTTCCGCGCGGTGCCTCGCAGGCCCCTACTCCCTCCAGCGCATTCGGCTCCGCCACGGCGCGCACATGCAGGGAAAGAATTTCCGCATCGTTCAGCAACCGCTCCATGCGCTCGACACAATAGAGCATCTCGATAAGCCGGGCATGGTGATAATGGAACGAGCTCAGCACCGCGGTGCGCTGCAATTCGTGGAATTCCGCCAGTTCCTGGTCGGCGAGCGGCGTACCGCATCGGTCGGCGACATTCAACCGAGCCAATGGTCCCACCCGGTAGACCCCGTCCGGGAATCCCAGAGGCTTGTAGTACGCCGACTTCATATAGCTCCAAGGCTCAACCTTCTCGCCAATATAGTCGGAATAGCGTGTGGGGTCGAGAGCGTCGGCCACAACCTTGCCGGAAGCATCCACGATGCGCAGCTTTCCGTCGTAAAACGTGAGGCCGTTGTCTTGTTTGACGATGCCCATGAACATCGTCGGAAAATTGCCGAAGCTCGCGATCTCCTCGCGGAAATTCTCCATCGTGCTCTTGAACCACTCCAGCGTCCGCTCGACGATACTCAGCGCTTCCGGCAGTGCGTCGAGGATGGCATCGCGGTTGGTCGCGGTGAGGGGCTCACTCACTCCTCCCGGCACGATCCAGGCGGGATGGATGCGTTTCCCTCCCAGCCGTTCAATAATCTGCTGCCCGAACTGCCGCAGCCGGATTCCATCCCGCGCCAGCTCCGGATTCTTCTCCGCCACCCCGAATAGATTGCTCTTGGCCGGATCGGCGTCCATGCCCAGCAGCAGGTCTGGAGAGGATAGATAAAACAGGCTCAGCGCGTGCGACTGTAACACCTGGGCCAGCCCAAAGATGCGGCGGAGTTTGTCGGCGGTTGGCGGGATCCTTACCGCCAGCAGAGAATCGCAAGCCTTGGCCGAGGCAATCAGATGGCTCACCGGACAAATCCCGCAAATCCGCGCCATCAGCGAAGGCATCTCGTAAAACGGACGCCCCTCGCAAAATTTTTCGAAGCCCCGGAACTGCGTGACGTGAAACCGCGCTTCCTCAACCCGGCCGTCTTCATTGAGGTGCAGAGTGATTTTGGAATGACCTTCGATGCGGGTGACCGGGTCTATGACAATGGTGTTGCCCTGCTTCACGGCTTTTCTCCACGATCCAAAAAGGCGTCACGATCCAAAGCGCGTCCTCGGACTCACGTCCGGCTGCCGGCCTTCCAGCAGCTCAGTAACTACGTAGAAAATGGTGTCGGCCGAAGGAGGACAGCCGGGAACAAAGACATCGACGGTCACAATTTCGTGCACTGGCCGCGAATAAGGGAGCAACGCCGGCACGTCCTGCGTTGGAATGCCCGGGTCAAACGTCACATTCTCGCGATACGCCCGGTCATACACTGCCTTCCGGCCAAAGGGATTGCGCATGCCCGGCACATTGGATGTAACCGCACAGTCGCCCAGTGAGACCAGGGTCTTCGTCCGCTCCCGCACGATCTGGATCTTGTGCAGGTCTTCCTCGCTGCTCACTGCGCCTTCCACCAGCGTCAGGTCCACGTTCTCGGGAAATTCTTTCGTATCCACCAGGGGGCTGTAGACCAGGTCGGCGATGCCAGCCAATGCCAGCAAACGCTCGTCCATGTCCAAAAGAGACATGTGACACCCGGAGCAGCCATCCAACCAAACCGTTGCCAGCCGTTTCTTGCTCATTCGTTCTCTTCCCGCATGAGCGTGAGGTACGGCAGAAACTGCCGGCGCTTGAGCATCTCCGCCACCGAACGCCCTTTCTCAAACAGCGCGCCAGTGGGACACACATGCACACATTTTCCGCAGCTGGTGCAGGTTTCCGACAAGCCCCACGGCTCGTTCAAATCGGTGATGACCTTGGCGTCGATGCCCCGGCCCAGCACATCCCAGGTGTGCGCCCCTTCGATCTCATCGCACACGCGCACGCAACGCGTGCACAGAATGCAGCGGTTGTGGTCGATCACAAAGCGGTCGTGCGATGCATCCACTTCCACCTTGGGATAGCGGTAGGGAAAGTGAACGTGCGTGATATCCAGGCCCTGTGCCAGCATCTGCATTTCACAGTGGCCGTTGGAAACGCATACCGCGCAGACGTGATTGCGCTCCGTGAAAAGCAACTCCAGGATCATCCTGCGGTATTTTTGCAGGCGGTCCGAGTTGGTGGTGACCTCCATGCCCTCTTCAACCGCGGTCACGCAGGCCGGCAGCAAGCGGTTCTGCCCCTTCACCTCCACCAGGCACAGCCGGCACGCGCCTACGTCCGACAGTCCCTCCATCTCGCAAAGGCGAGGGA
The DNA here is from genome assembly GCA_003165855.1 of Acidobacteriaceae bacterium. Lineage (GTDB taxonomy): Bacteria > Acidobacteriota > Terriglobia > Terriglobales > Acidobacteriaceae > Sulfotelmatobacter. The sequence goes on from PMXH01000421.1 coordinate 12,222, forward strand.
TGAAGATCCCGTGCTGGCGCGCCACATCCAGGATGGTTTCTTCCTGGCGGCCGCTCAAGTCCCGCCCGTCAATCCTCAGCGTCTTAACGGCTGCGGTCAGGCTCATCCCTGCTCTCCGTTCTCCTGCTGGCCGCATACCCCGGCCGGACATTTATGGTCATCGATGTGTGCCCGATACTCCTCGCCAAACGACCGCAGCGTGCTCACCACCGGATTCGGCGCCGATTGTCCCAGTCCGCACAGGCTGGTGTGCTTCAAAAGATCGCAAAGCTCTTCGAGCATGCTCATGTCTTGCTTGGTCGCGCTCATAGTGCTGATCGCGGTCAGGATGCGGTGCATCTGGTAGGTTCCCACCCGGCAGGGGATGCACTTTCCGCAGGACTCGGTCATGCAGAAATCCATAAAGTACTTAGCCACATCTACCATGCAGGAAGTCTGATCCATCACGATCATTCCGCCCGAACCCATAATCGATCCGGCGCGCGCCAGCGACTCGTAGTCCACCGGCATGTCGAGACAACTCTCGGGCAGGCAGCCACCGGAGGGGCCGCCAGTCTGGACGGCCTTGAATTTCCGCCCTTCCGGAATTCCGCCGCCGATCTCAAACACCATCTCGCGCAGGCTGATCCCCATCGGGACTTCCACCAGACCCGTATTCTGCACACTCCCGGCCAGCGCGAACACCTTCGTTCCCTTGCTCTTCTCCGTGCCAATCTGCGCATACCACTCCCCGCCCTTGCGGATGATGGGTGCAATGTTGGCGTAGGTTTCCACGTTGTTGATGAGGGTTGGTTGTCCGAAGAGACCTTCCATCGCGGGATAAGGCGGACGCGGCCGCGGAGTTCCGCGCTTCCCTTCCACCGACGCAATCAGCGCCGTCTCTTCTCCACAGACGAACGCGCCCGCGCCCAGCCGCACGTCCAGCCGCAGGCTGAATCGTGTACCGCAAATGTTCGCCCCCAACAACCCGGCACGTTCCGCCTGTCGGATAGCGTTGCGCAACCGCTTGATCGCCAGCGGATATTCGGCGCGCACGTAGATATATCCTTCCGATGCGCCCACGGCATAGGCAGCGATCAGCATGCCCTCGAGAACGCGGTGCGGATCGCTCTCCAGCACGCTGCGATCCATGAATGCGCCGGGATCGCCTTCGTCCGCATTGCAAATAACATATTTCTGGGTGCCGACGGATTTTGCCACCGTGCTCCACTTCAATCCGGTCGGATAGCCCGCGCCTCCGCGCCCACGCAAGCCACTCTTGGTCACCTGCTCCACCACTTCCCTCGGCGCCATCTCGGTTAGCGCCTTGATCAACGCGGTGTACCCCTCGGCAGCAATGTAGTCCTCAATCCGGTCCGGATCGATTACCCCGGAATTCTCCAGCACAATCTTCTGCTGCCGCTGAAAGAATGGAACGTCCGTCCGGCAAACTAGGCGAGCCACTGCCGGGCCTTCCAGACTGTCAAGAATCTCAGCCGCATCGCCCGCCGCCACCTGCTTGTAGAGAACGCCGGTGCTGGTCGAGACCAGCGGACCTTCCGAGCAAAGTCCCATGCAGCCCACGCCCTTCACCCGGCAACTTTCCTTTGTACCCCGACGTCCGACTTCCTGGTCAAGCGCATCCTTCACGCTCTGACTATGGCAGGACATGCACCCAGCGGCGACGCACACATGCACGCGCTGCTGGAACTGGCTTTGCGCTGCCCGTTCGGTTTCGGCAATCTGCTCAAGTTCTTCAGGAGTCATGGACGGGTCCATTGCTTCAGGTGTTGCTGCAACGCCGCTACACTTACCTTCCCTGCCACTTCCTGGTCATACACCACGGCTGGCGCCAGTCCGCAAGAACCGAGGCAGCGTGCCGTCAGCAAAGAAACCTTCTGGTCGGTCGTGGTCTCGCCGGCGGCGATGCCCAAGTCGTGCTCCACGGCGTGCAGCAGCTGCGGCGCCCCCTTGATGTAGCACGCTGTGCCCATACAGATCACGCAGGTATGTTCTCCCGCTGGCTTAAGGGTGAAAAAATGGTAGAAGGTGGCCACACCGTAGGCTCGGCTCAACGGCACGCGCAGAGACATGGCAACATAGCGTAGCGCCGGAGTATCCAGATAGCCGAAGGCTTCCTGGACGGTGTGCAGCGTTTCAATCAGACCACGGGCCTGCAGTCCCTGGCGGCGCATGGTTGCATCCACCAGCTTCCACCGTTTGTCCTGATTGGGCGGCGTGGGCTTCGAAACATATGAGGGCATAGTAATCTTCTACCCACCGCAAGTTCGGTGGGCGCTTCCGTGACGCATGAGTTCGTGGCGCCGAAATATATAATCCGCAATTTTCTTCTTCACTCCGACAACGCCTTCAGTTTACATCCATCTCGCGGGTTCGCGAGGTTGTTAGACAATTTTTATTCGGTACGAGTCCCGATCTTGCTTCTCTCTCGGTTGCTTCCCGATGCATCATGGCTGAAATTCTCCATCACACCGCACAGTCAAAACCGGACAGGAAGCCTCGCATGCAACCTTGTACGCGTGCGGCCAGCCGTGCGGATGCGCAGAGGAAAGCGGAGAGCGCAAGCCCAGGACGATCAGGCCGACGCGTCCTTCCTCCGCCAGTTCAAGAATGGTCTCGTCGACGCGGCCGAGTTGCGTGCGAAAAGTCCAGTCATGAGGACGCCTGCCGGGCGCGTGCTTCCGGAAGCGCGCTTCAAACTCACGCTCCCGCTTATCGGTAGTCGCGTCGCCGGGCCGCTCGGCAATGTGGACAATGGTCAGTCGAGCTCCGTGCTGTCTGGCCAGCGACTCGGCGTAGCCCGCCGCGACCGCCGATTCCTCAGACAAATCCGTGGGGTAGAGAATATGCCGTAACGTCGCATTCGCTGGCAGATCCGAAGGCACCCGAGGACCCACAGTCAGCACCGGACAGAGCGAGTGCTGGAACACCTCTTCGGCAACCGAACCCAACGCAAGCTTGCGTAGTCCAGTCCGCCCACGCGTGCCCACGACCACCAGGTCCACATGTTTCTCGTTGGCCACCCGCTCGAGTTCCTGCCAAACTTCACCGTGGCAAACCTCGCTCTCGTGCTGGATGCCATTCAGTGCGCCCGTCGTCGCCAGTACTTCTTCCAGACTGCGCAGATCGTGTTCNNGTTCCGCTCCCTCCATCGCTAATTCAGTCGCGTCTCCCCCTGCCAATTTGAATCCCATTGCGGAAACTACATGGGTCAGGTAAAACTTCGCGCCATAACTGCGTGTGATCGTGATCGCGTGGCGAAGAGCTCTTTCGGAAGCCTCAGAAAAATCGACCGCTACCAAAACCCGATGAATGCCGACCGCCGTTGCCACCGTCTGCGTTGCCATGTAAACCTCCCTCTGCAACTACCCTTCCACCCTTTGCTCTCCGGTCTCCACTCCACAGGTGCGAGTCGAGATTTCTTTTGCTAATGAAGTCATGAGTGGCCCCCTGGCCCGCAACTTTGCCCCCTGCGAAACCATGCGTGTGAGCAGGGCTTTTCCCGTCTCATCGACAAAACTCACGCTGCTGAGATCTACACAGAATTGCTTCACGGTATTGCTACGCACCGAGATCCAGCATCGCTCAAGTTCCGTCACCCAATTGCCCGTCAGCTTGCCTTCCAGCCGGAACCGGGTGTGATCGTTGTTTTCTTCTACTGTGATTCGCAACATCGTCCCTCCTCCGCCTCAGGCAGCGCGTCGCCAGTTGAACATGGAGCGGCCAGCCACGCGGCGGCCGATCGACATGCTCGCGAGGGAATAATCGAACTTTGCTCCACAATCACAGCACACTCGATAGGTCGTTTCACCGATAGTGAAAACCCGGCTGAGATTGCCGTGATGACAGCCGAACAGATAGTCAAGCGTTCGAACCAAGTCTTCCATACACTCATGAGGATGCACTTTCGCAGCCAAAACTCACGCCGCCCGGTTCGGCGTAACTTGTTGTCAACTTGGGCGTAAGTCTGAAACGATGGAGGCAGGGTTGATCAAATGGAGGTGCCGCGCGGGGCTCGACTTGTCAGTATGACGAAGTATCGTCAGTACCATCCTCTCCTCGATCATTTCTCCGTTGATTTCCCACGATTCTCCGTGTGGCTAGGGTTCTTTCCTTTTGGCAGCGCAAATGCCCGACGTCACATGGAAATGACAGGACTAAGGCCTGCGGCGAGGGCGCTCGCCTTACTATCGGAATCAGCAGCGGGTAAAGTGCTCGGGCGAGCAGGTAGTCAATACCACCCGTATGGGTTCGACTCCCAAGGTTCCGGCCAATCGCACGCTCCTCGGAACATCGCTGAGCACCTCGCCGCCGCACAAGCAGGTATAGACTTGCCGTTCGACTCTTTCTCACCGAGGGCGAACTCAAAAATAGCAATTGCATTCTGTAGGAGGCTGCTCGCTTGAGTGTCACGAAACTGAGTGTCACAAAACGCGCCAAGATCACCGCCTTGGGCACCTACGTTCCTCCCCGAATCCTCACCAACCGGGAGCTCGAAAAGATGGTGGACACCACCGCCGAGTGGATTCTGGAGCGTACGGGCATCCACGAACGCCATCTGGTCGCTCCAGGAG
>PMXH01000367.1 GCA_003165855.1 Acidobacteriaceae bacterium
TGCTCAACGAACCGCGGGATGTGCCCAAAATCGTAGCTGTCGTCCGCATCTCCCATCACAATGTACTTGCCCGATGCCGCCGCGATCCCTCCCATCAACGCATTCCCATATCCCTTGGCCCGCACATTCACCACTCTCGCGCCCAGCTGTTCCGCAATCTCTACCGACCCGTCGGTGCTCCCGTTGTCCGCAATCACAACCTCGCCCGCAATGTTCGCTTCCTGTAACGCCCTCTGCGCCTTGACAATGCAAGTCTCCAGGGTCTCCGCCTCATTCAGGCAAGGCATCACCACCGACACTTCGATCGTCTCCGCGTCTTTCACCGGCAACGCAACCGGCTGCCGATCCACTTCNNGTTTTGAGTACCGGAATAATAACAGGAATGCCGACCACTCCCCGCGCTACTTATCCACAAAACATTGCGCCCACCCTCCGCAGGTTGCTACCTCCCCGCGGCGCGTGATACAAGGCAATCCAGGCATGTCGTTCATCCGCAGCTTTGCCAAGTCGTGCGTCGTTCTTTTCTTAGGAAGCGAATCCAGACCCCGCACCATCCTTCGTGGCCTCGCATCGGGTTATCGGATTTGTATTTCCCCCGCCAAGCAGCTCGGATATCTTCTCGGAACCGACGAGCCCCCTCTGCAAAAGGCGATCCGGAATCACGTTGCCGCTGGCGACACCGTCTATGACATCGGCGCGAACGTGGGCTACGTCTCCCTGTCACTCGCCAAGCGGGTCGGCCCCACTGGTCGCGTCATCGCCTTCGAACCGGTTCCGCGAAATGCCGAGGCTTTTCTTCGGAATATTGAAACCAACAAACTCACCAACGTGCGCCTGCTGAAACTTGCGGCCTCAGATAAGCCGGGCGAGGCGGTCATTCGAATGGCTGCGAATCCTTCCACGGCCAGCCTTGTCTGGCATCGAAACGACCCCTCGGCTACTGAATTCCGCATCCGGACTGCATCCATCGACGACCTCGTCGATGCCGGCGAATTCGGCCTTCCGCAGTTTGTCAAAATCGATGTGGAAGGTGCGGAAGGCTTCGTGTTGCAGGGAATGCGCCGCACCATCGCCGCCGCCAAACCGGTTCTGTTTGTCGAATGTTCTGAAGCCGGCCGCGAACCAGCATGGCGTCTGCTCCAAGAATTAAACTATCGATGCCAGTCGGCTATCACCGGCGAACCAGTGAACGCATTCGAGCTCTACCGCCACTCCGACTTTCTCTGGCTGCCCACAAATCCGTAGGGCCGCCTTCCGACTCCCCGCACTATTTCGATAAAATGATACAGTTTGTTGTTCGATGTGCTGGAACATATCGAGGATGAGTCCGGCTTTCTGCAATCGGTCAAGTTCCAGTTGGCGGAATCGGGCACTCTCCTTATCAATGTTCCCGCCCACCATTTCTTTTCTTCCGATTATGATCGCGCAGCGGGGCATGTTCGCCGCTACTCGATGAGTCAGTTGGCCAAGGTCGCAGAGCGCAAGGGGCTCAAGGTGCGCACATTTACCTACTGGGGCCTTCCCCTCGTTCCCCTGCTGCTGCTGCGAAAGACAATGAGTATGCAGCGCAGCAACGGCAAGGTTGGATTCGATGCCCGGGGCGATACTATGAACCGCCTCCTGTCTCTCGTCGCAAGATGTGAACCGTTTCCCCAAAGATTTCTGGGCACTTCCGGGATGGCCGGTACTGGAAAACCAAACTTAGAAGAACCAGGCTCAGGCAAGAAAAGCTCAGTTGCGTGCGTACAATGGAGCATTATGGAAATGAGGGAACAACCAAGCGTTTCCGTCGCTATCCCGGTTTACAACGAAGAAGCCGTTGTGCCGGAATTGCTGCGCCGGACCCGTGCCATGCTCGATCTTATGCCGGGTGGTCCGCATCAGATCGTCCTGGTGGACGACGGAAGTTCCGACCGAACTTCGGAATTGCTCGAAGCAGCCGCGCAGAAGGACCCAAGGCTGGTGGTCGTTGAACTCTCGCGCAATTTCGGTCATCAGATCGCCCTTGGCGCGGCCTTGGATTACGTTTCAGGCGACGTGACCGTGCTCATGGACGGAGATTTGCAGGACCCTCCCGAGGCCATCCCCACGCTGCTGCAGACCTACAAGCGAGGCTATGACGTGGTCTACGTGCAACGCATGAATCGCAAGGAATCGTGGTGGCTGCGTGCCTGCTATTACGTTTTCTATCGCTTGCTGGCCGCGCTTTCTTCCATTCAGTTGCCGCTCGATGCCGGCGACTTCAGTCTCGTGTCCCGCCGCGTCATCCAGGAAATCCGAAGGATGCCGGAGCACCATCGCTACATCCGAGGAATGAGGACATGGGTTGGATTTCGTCAGATTGGCATTCCCATTGAGCGCGCCGCCCGCCGCGCCGGGCGTACGAAATACAGTCCTCTCAGGTTGCTCAAGCTGGCCTCGGATGGGATTTTCGCTTTTTCCATCGTCCCCCTGCGGGCTGCGGCGATATTCGGCGCGGCCGCGACAGGCTTGTCGGTGCTGTATTCCATCTACGCGCTGTACGTGAGGTTTTGGTTGCACGCGCCCCAAGGCTTCACCGCATTAATCCTAGCGATCACTTTTCTTTCCGGGGTAAATCTCTTCTTTCTGGGAATCATCGGAGAATACGTCGGGCGAGTATACGAAGAAGCGAAGGGGCGCCCGCACTACGTGGTTCGCAAGGTTATCCGTCAACGCGGCCTGGGCAGCCGTAGTGCAACTCCTGGCAACGGGGTGGAAGAGGAGTTGGAACGAACCGGCACCCACTGATGTTTACAGATTCAAGCGGAGGCACGAGCGTTAGACGCACATATTTATCGTGGCAGCCTCCGGCAGTTTTCGCGGCCTCGGTTTGTCACAGCTCAGACGTGTAGAATCGCTCCCGATTATCGACAAAGGTGACTCGCTTTGGTGGACTCTGTTGACGATAGCGAACTACCGCTCAAAATGACACATCGTCTGCTTCAAACTTCCGCTCCGACTCCGCAACTAGACTCTAGTGAATCAAGGCACTACTCGGTGCGTTGGGTTCTGCTACAACTTGCAAGCATCGCTTTTATCCTTGGTACCTATTCTATTCCGGCGCTTAAGACCAGAGCGGAATTAGGATCGGCGATCCTCCCTCCGATTTTTGCCGGAGATCTCAGCATGTACTTGAATTTGGCCAATTTGAAAACGCCGAGCCCAGGCCAAATCTTGAATCCCTACTACCTGGTACCAGTACCCAGCAATGGCACGGCGTACCTGAAATTCCGCTTGGGCTCCAGTTTGTTCAGTGTTTGGGACAAAATGCTTGGGGAGCGCATGTGGCTTGCTATGTTCACCTGGAACCTGTTCTGGTGGGCATTGCTTTGTGCAGCCACGATCTGGTTGTTTGAGCGGTTCTTACCGGCGTACTCTGTGACCATCGGATTGATGGGGCTAGGTTTTCTAATGCTCGTCAACACCGGCATGTTGAAGCCGCTTCTTGCCGCGTGGATTCATCTGCCTGGTCTTGCGGGCTTCCAACGTCTAGAACTGCCCGATATGCGTGCTTTTTCGCCGCAGATTCCACTGCCCCTGCTGGTGGTTTATCTGGGATTGCAGATGGAAGCTCTCCGCAAGCGAAGTGCTTACCCTTGGGTAGGCATGGCAGCGTTGCAACTGCTCGCTCTCGCCTGCTTTCCATATACAACACTGGAGATGGCCGGGCTGACGTTCGTCAGCGTTCTAGGGCAGATGTTTTCAACCGGTCTGCGGAAATCCTGGCTAGCGCCTCTCACATACGGCGCAGCGTGTGCTATCGCAGACGCGGCATTTCTAATGCGCGGTTCGATGAACATCTACGCGAGCCACGTTTCCCTGATCCACTTTCAGCCGGGACTGCTACCTCATCTGGTTGGCGGAACCTGGCTTCTGTTGGGTCTGCTGACCATTGCCGTGGCTATCAGCAAGACGATACCCCCGGTGGTGAAATTGCCGCTGGCCGGTCTAGGGGCAACCACCATGGTGCTGATGCTAGGCGACGCGTTTGTGCCGTCAACGGTCCTGTTGCTTTCAGGCCATGCAGGGTATTTTTTTCACACTACGTTCACTCTTCTCTTCATGTTCCTGACTTCGGCCGCGGTTGTCGGCCACCGCGCGCGATCCCCCCAAATAAGGGTGGCTGCTGGCATCGCTGTAGGAATCATCGCGCTCAACGGAATGCTGGTATCTTCAGGGCTATACCGCGCCCGCCTGCCAATGAACCGGGCACAAGCGGAATTAGCACAGTTGTTGAGTTCGTGGCATCCCGCCGAAGGAGACCTGCTGGTCGCGCGAACGCGGTCTGTGGATGACACGTTATGTGGCTGGGGCGCCTTGTTATTGGACGGTCATGTACTTTTTTGTACCGATGCAATGACGATGTTGACCCCGTCGCAGAATCGAACCGAGCAAAGCTTTCGCCAGGCCGTGTACCTTTATCTAAGCGGGAAAGACAGCCATTATTTGCAGCGGATTGTCGACGATCCCGATCCTCAGCCGATGTACCAGCTGGGTTATTGGGCGGAGGCGATCTCCCTTTCTCGAGAGGAACAGAATGAGGGCCGAAAGGCCATCCAGGCAGACCTGCTGCCGGTGTTGAAGCAGGTTGAGAGTCAGGATGTTGCCGTCAGGACATTCTTTCATCAGTTCCGCAGAGTTGTGGTGATAGATAACCTTCAGAACCCCACGTTCTCTTCGGCGCGACTGGACTTGTTTCTGAAGCCCGTGAGCGAACTACACCTTGAGTATTTGACGCTGCATTCCTACGTGCCCCTGTAGTTCCACCAGAAGTCGCATGGCAAATGAGTCTCGGCGGAATTTCCGTGATAGCTTGGAAATCAATTTGCGTGTTCAACGGGTAAGGTCAGTCCAACCGCATCCGCACCGTCACCCCGCCCAGCATGAAGACGTACAAACAAAAGATTCCAATCTTCGCCCCACCCCGTCCTCGCCCCCACCAATCGTGGCCCCTGCGCCGCAGCCGTGGAAGTAGAATCGTCACATCCGGAGCAGCGTGCATTCGTCCCTCAATTTTCGAAGTGCTCGCTGGTTTCTCACAAACCAGCCCTACCCGACCGAAAATGGCAGCAACCGGTAGTGGGTCAGTTTGACTATTACACAATGACTGTCATCCTGAGCGGAGCCGTTTTTCAGGCGTAGCGAAGAGCCTGCCCTGAGCGAAGCCGAAGGGATCTCCCGCTTAACCGGCCCAACGCGTAGGCCAAACTGCACCACCACTGTTCGGCTCCCCTTCCTTATCCGCTTGACCCCCAATGCTATAATAGCTATAGGAAATAAGCTCAAATTTCGACGACCTCAGGCGGAGCCCGCAAGCTCCGCCTTTTCGTTCCTTCAGAATCAGCTTCACTCCTAGGAGCCTTGATGTCCAAGCGCCAGCCGCCCCATCGCCCCGACAACCCCAATCGTCCCAACACCAAACGCACCGGAGAGCGTTCCGAAGCCGCTTTCCTCTACCAGGCCAGCCAGCGCCGCTTCGCCATCTGCAAGCCTTGGGGCGACAGCGAGCGCTACGATTTCATCCTCGACAACCGTCCCCAACCCGAAGTTCACCTCTTCCGCATCCAGATCAAGTGCACCGACTCCCTCCGCGCCGGCGCCTACGAAACCCGCGCCACCTACTCCGTCGGCAAAGGCCGCGCCGTCTACACCAAACGCGACATCGATTTCATCGCCGCCCACGTCGTCCCCCTCGACCTCTGGTACATCATCCCCGTCGAAGTCTGCACGCCCCAACCCATGCTCCGCTTCTATCCCCACCGCCAGGCCAGACGCATGCGCCTCGAAAAATACCGCGAAGCCTGGGCCTTACTCGATCCCCCGTTCCCCAATCCCCCCATCACCATCCACGCCTGCATCGACGAAGATTATCCAGAGGAAGCCTATCCAGAAGGCTGCGACCCGGAGATCGAATTCCGCGAGCCCCAATAAGCCCCGTCATCCTGAGCGAAGCATGACGCCCACGCAGTGGACGTCATGCGCAGTCGAAGGACCCCATATCTGTCAGAAGCCGCCACCAGCCTTGCAAGGGATTTCCACCATTGGCCCGTGTGGGACGGACACTCCCTTCGGCAAGCTCAGGCAGGCTCTGCTTTCCCGCTGCTCTGTCATCCTGGGTAAACTTGGGGGTAAACCTGGGTAAACCTGGGGACAGGTAAACCTGGGGTGGAAACCTGTGGAAACCTGGGGACATCCATGATAAGTAA
>PMXH01000443.1 GCA_003165855.1 Acidobacteriaceae bacterium
GCGCCTTTTATATTGCGTGAAATGGGTGACTCGGTGCCGAAGCACACAGGGCCGATCTCATTGACTGATACTCACCCTCGAACCGAGCATCTGCAGAACTGAATGCGTCTTCGGGCGGCGGAGCTTGCGTCTTTTTTCCGCCGGGTCAGTTTACGTTCGCATCCAACTTCAAGTTCGTGTTGCCGAACAGCAGCGCCTCAATCCAACGTTCAGTCCAATGAATATTCAAATGATTCGACATGGTGAAGAATCTGGGAACTGGTAATACCGTTGGCGCCAACCCCTTAGTCGCCTAATTTCGGCCGAAATCGCACCATTGGAACACAAGATCATTATCCTGAAGCCAAGTTGACGGGCAATCCAGGTAGCTCGGCGGAACATAGAACTATACGCAGGCCTCCCCGGCCTCGTCGAGGCTCTTGGACGGCTAAAATTGCCGATCAAAACAAAGCTTCTCCCAGTCACGACTTCGGCACTTCTGCATCTCGCCTTCCCCTCGTCCAGCGTGACTCTCTTCGTGACTTGCCAACCTTGGCTAGAGTCGTCAGACTCTAGCGAGCGCCGCCATTTCCTGGGTAAAGTATCCTCACGGTTTGAGCTGTAATCCCCCTCGAGAATTTCCCGGAAGGCTAGTCGAACACGTATTTGTAATTGCCATGCGGGCTTGCGTTTGGAACGCTCAAAGGAGCTCATGCTTATGTCGCTTCGTCGATTCCGCGGCTTTATGCCGGCAGCGCTATTTGTCTCCTGCGCGATCTTGTCGAACAACACTCGGGCGTTTGCCGGCGCACCTGAAACCGTGACCACCTATCACTACGACAATTACCGGACAGGCTGGAACCCGAACGAAACCACGCTGACTCCGGCCAACGTGGCCAGTTCATCGTTTGGATTGCTCGAAACCGTGACCCTGGACGACCAGGTCGACGCCCAGCCGCTTTATGTGCCGGGTGTGAACATCACCGCCGGGCAATACCAGGGAACGCACGACGTGGTTTACGTGGCCACGGGAAACAACACCGTTTATGCAATCGACGCCGAGAGCGGCACGGTGTTGCTGAGTCCGAATTTCGGCGCTCCGGTGAAGGCTCCCCTCGGCTGTCACAATAACGGCCCCAATGTCGGCATCACCTCCACGCCGGTAATTGACCTGACCAGCAATATCATGTACGTAATGGTCTACACCAACAGTGTTTCCGGGCCGGCCTACACCATTCACGCGCTCGATATTGGCAGTCTGGCCGACCGGGTTTCCCCGCAGATTGTGGTGGCTTCGCACACCCTCACCGACGGCACTACCTTCACCTTCAACGCCACCTATCAGCGGCAGCGTCCCGCGCTGCTGTTGGCCAACAGCTCCGTGTACGCGGGCTTTGGCAGTTTTTGCGATAAATCCCCGAACCTTTCTCGAGGCTGGTTACTGGGCTGGCAAACCGGAACCCTGACTCCGCTCGCAGCCAACTCGCTCCTCGATACCCAGGCGACTTCGCCCAACACTTTTTTTCTCTCTTCCCTCTGGATGTCCGGCTACGGCCCGGCAGCGGACGATTCGGGCAATGTGCTGGTCGTGACCGGCAACTCCGACCCTTCGGGAACTACTTACGACGGCGTGACCAACATCCAGGAAAGCGTTGTCAAGCTATCGTCCGATCTGTCCACCGTACTCGACCTGTTTACCCCCAGCAACTGGGCCGCTCTCGATAAGAGCGATGTCGATTTCGGCGCCGGCGGCGTCATGATTTTGCCCGATCAGTCTGGTTCACTTCCGCACCTGGCGGTGGCCGCCGGCAAAGACGGCGACATGTATTTTATGAATGAAGATGACCTGGGCGGCTATTCCAGCACCAGGAACAACGTGCTCGGTACTTACCGCATTGGCCATTGCTATTGTGGACAGTCCTATTTCGTGAACGCTAAGTCATTGCCCTTCGTGGTGAGCAGCGGCGGCCAGACCGTGCTCGCCTGGAAGTTGCTCAATGCGACCAAGCCTGCGCTGAAGAACGTGGCCAGTTCCCCGACTCTCACCTCGGGGCAGAACGGTGGCTTCTTTACCAGTATTTCCTCCAACGGCAACAACAGTGCGATTATTTGGGCGCTTTCCCGGCCGCTTTCACACACCCAGCCCGGGATGACCCTCTACGCCTTCAATCCCAACTCCGGCGGCACCACCATGACCACGCTCTTCCAGGGAAGCGCCGGAACATGGCCCAACGTTTCCGGGGATTCGAATCAGGTTCCGGTGGTCGCGAATGGCGAAGTATTTGTGGCTAGCAATAAACAACTGCAGATATTCGGGCTGAAAGCGCCTAAGAAGAAATAGAAGAAGAAATAAAGTCTCGAGTGCATCACTGGCCACACTACATCCCGATTCGGGAATCCGCCTCTCCTTCGCACCAGTTATAGGTCCCGGATCACACGCAAGACATGTTGCGAGCTAGGACTGTATCATCGCACCGGCCATGTAAATCCTCGAGTTACTTAGTTGCCAAGCGAGGCCGGGCATTACCTTGGTCTTACCAACGCTCAACAGTCTCAGGGCTAGTTCCTTTTTGGACCCCCTATCGCAATGCCCCTTCGGAACCTTCCCACTCACCACAACTGAGGCCACAATCCACATAGAAAGTTTCGCGTTGAATCCACATTGCCACCGTCTGCGTCACCTCGTCGTTACCTGTTGATTTCTTCGAGGTTTACCCGCCGTACTGTCTCAGACGTTTCAACTTTAGTCTGACTTTTTTTGACTCGAGTGTGTAGGCAGTTGGTTCGCGCAGAGACTGGACGATCCCCGTTGTTGGAGATGTGCGATGTATAGACCAGAACCTGCTGTCCGTCGAACCCATTCATCCGCTATTCCTAGTCTGATTCCGGCGGCTCACCGGCCAAAGCTCCTGCGCGGAGCCGTTTGGTCCCTTTTGTCCCTTCTGTTTCTTGGCTCGCTGGCCTTGGCTCAAACCAATTTAGGACCCTCAACCTTGGCATTCGGCATGGTGGCCGTAGGCGGAGAAAGCAGCCCGAAGACCGCTACTCTCAAGAACACCCAGACCGTTCCCCTGACCATCAGCAGCATCCTGATCTCTGGCGGTACTGCTCCAGCCGATTATGCCCAGAGCGGCAACTGCCCGATCAGCCCGCAAACCCTGGGCGCCGGGCTGAGCTGCAGCATTACCGTCACCTTTATACCCTCAGCTTTGGGCAGTCGCACAGCCTCACTCACGGTNNTGTTGCCTGCATCCCTGTCGTTTGGAATCCTGGCCGAAGGAACGACCAGCGCCGTGCAGACAATAACGCTCAAGAACGCGCAATCCGTCCCCCTGACGATCAGCCACATTGCCATCTCGGGAGGAACTGCTCCCGCTGATTTCGCCTGGGGCGGAAACTGTCCAGTCAGTCCAAGCTCACTGGGCGCCGGGCTGTCGTGCAGCATTACCGTCACATTTAAACCCTCAGGCTTGGGCAGTCGCACGGCCTCTCTGACGGCTACCGACGGCGCTTCCAATAGCCCTCAGTCGGTCGCTCTGAGCGGCACGGCGATTGCCGCCGTCGCTGTCGCCCCGGCCAGCCAGACGTTTGTCAGCCGCCTGCTGGGTACGACGAGCCCCTCCCAAACTGTCACCCTGACCAATGATCTCTCTACCAAATTGCTCATTTCCTCGGTCGTCGCCAGCGGAGATTTCACTGTGGCCAGCAACACCTGCGGTTCGAGCGTCGGCCCAGGACTGAAGTGCACCGTCGGGGTGACGTTTACCCCCACCTCTGTCGGTTTGCGCCCTGGCACACTCACGATTAGCGACAACGCATTCGGAAGCCCAAGCCTGGTCGCGCTCACCGGTACGGGTAGCGACCCTCAACTGAATTCCATCAGCGTGACCCCCGCACAGCCTTCGGTTTCCGCCGGCAAGACGCAGCAATTTGTGGCTACCGGTCACCTCACTAACGGCAGCACGCAGGATCTAACCCCCTTTGCCACATGGAGCTCTGCCCAGACTAACGTGGCAACCATCGCTCCGGGGGGCGTGGCCACCGGTGTGGCACCGGCCACCGCCAGCATCACCGCAACCATGGGTGCTATCAGCGGCCTGGCGGCGCTCACCGTGACGGAGACGAACTTGATCGTGGTAGCGCCAGCGACCGCCTCCTTGGCTGTCGGCAAACCGCAAACATTCCAGGCCACGGGTAGCTCCACCACTGCGGGCGTCGACTGGTCGGTGACCTGTAGTGCGGGCGCATGCGGCTCCTTCACTCCAACTCATACCGCCAGCGGCAGCCTGACCACCTACACCGCGCCCTCCACCGCTCCCCTCGGCAATGCGGTTACAGTCACGGCAACCTCCACCGCGGAAAAAACCGAATCAGCCTCGGCCACCGTTGACATCGCGAACACCATTTCGGTGATTGTTATCGGTGTTGGATTTCCCATCAGCTCCTCCGTCCAGGCCATACTGCCCTTCGTTGACGGGGTTACGATTTTTGTGAACTGGGCGGGACTGGTTAGCTCAACCGACACCACGATTTGTACCACCGCGCCCTGCACACAAACCACCGATTTCACCTCGTACGACAAGGCGATTACAGCCTATACCAGCTCCACCTGTGGCGCCTCTCTGCGCGGCAAAGCCAGTCCCTGCATCGTGAATTTGACATTTCCACCAGTTACGGCACTCATGAGCTATAACTCGAATACTCCGGCGTGGGTCTTCTCCCAGGCCTGGGCAGACACTGTAGGCACCCCGGTTGAAGATGCCGTCTTCTGCAGCAATTACCCTCAGAACACGAGTGCTAGTCCGCTTCCACCGGTCGCTGGGATCTCCAACATTGACACTACAAACTGCGGAAAAGCCGGAAACCAGCAGTGTACCCAGGCTACCGTGGCCACCGGCGCTCCAGCCATTTGGGAGAGACCCTATGTCACAGCGGTCAATAACTGGCATCAGGCGATCATCCAGCACTACGCAGGTGTCACTTATCCTGCCTATCTCCGCTTAGGCGTTTCGATTGGCGGCGAAGCTGCCGTCACCTGCTCCACCATCAACAGTGTGGCGGGTACGGGTTTGGAGTCTCTGACTTCTCCTGCGAACGCGGACGGGTTGAAGGCAGCCTGGACCGGAGCGGTGGTGAATCAGATCGCCTTCAACGCCGCGCAACGTGCTCTCCTGAGTCCCGCCCCGACCTGGCAACTGATGAACACGGTCAACGAGGGCCAGCGACTGGAAGTAATGGACGGCGATGGCGGCATTGACCCATCCTGGGCCATCATCGAGGCGGATGCCATTCTGGCAAACCAGCCTTATGCAATCGGTACCGAGGGACTGGCCAACAGCCTGCTCCAAAGCGATGTCAATAACGTCGCGAATATCACCTGCAGCGGCCCCGATTGCTGCTCTGATAACTGGTGCAACGTCCACACCCTGGTGGAAGGGAAAGTCCCAGCTATCGAGTTGCAAACGTGCAACCTGAGCGATCCGGCCGGAGGAACAAGCCACTGCCTGGACTGCATCCAGGCTGGGACCTGCACCAATGATTCGCAGACGCTGTCGCAAGTTCTCGCCCTCTCCGCGCAACACGGCACTACTTCGCAGGAGTTATATCTGGGAGAGCTCCAATGCGCGTTTAGTCAGGCGAGTTACGTGAGTGGGTTCCCGAGCTGCACTCCGACGGTGAGCGCGGCATATGCCACCGCCATCCAGGCCCTGGCTACCGGCCAATGAAAATGAAGCGGCCGCTCACTTCCGGAACGGGCGCGCTTATTGCACGGTTTCCTGAAACGTTACGGAACTTATGTTAGTGACGGAAGCCGTAATGCTAACCGCACCGCTCTGCGACCCAGTCGTGTAACTTACGCTGGCCTGTCCGTTGGAGCCAGTGCTTACGGAAGTTGGAGAGAACACGCCTCCCGCGCCATTATCGGAGAAGCCCACGCTCACTCCCGCCACCGGGTTCCCGTAGGTATCCGTGACTTCGACTACCAACGGGTTCGTCAACTGAGTATTCGGCGGCCCCGTTTGATTATTTCCAGAAACGATTGTCTGCGACGCCGGACTTCCCGCCACGCCCGTCTCTCGGATATGGACTGCGAAGGTCGAGTACGAGGCTGTCACGTTAACTGTTCCCGCCTTGTCGGGCAGTGTATAGGAAACTGTAGCCGTCCCGGTTGCGCTGGTATAAACCGTATTGGCTGAGAAACTGCCTCCCGGTGCGCTGAAAGTAACCGGCAGTCCGGGCACACCGTTGCCGTACTGGTCCTTAAGTTTCACCACGATGGGCTGAGGCAAAGGCGAACCCGCTGTGCCCGTCTGATTTCCACCGGAGACCGTAACTATGCTGGTCGGTGATCCAGCAATTGCGGTCTCTGTAAGAGAGGCCGTGAGATAGTTCGTTGCCGTAGCCTTAAGGGTCAAAGACTCCGCCTTGGTCGGCAGTGTATAAGTCGTGTAAGCCGTTCCGGTGCTGTCGGTCATGGAGCTCGGGCTGCCGAACGTCCCAGTCTTGCCGCCGCTGAAATTCACCGTAACGTTGGCCACGCCCACTCCCAGACTGTTTACAGCTTGCACCGCGAGGGTTACAGGCAAGGTGGTTCCTACCGTTCCGCTCTGGTTATTGCCTGCGGTGCCCTTCAGAAACGGAAGCAAACCAAACGCCTCTAACTGTGTGTTCGCTCCGACGTAAACTTTTCCGTTGGCAACGATTGGAGTGGCAAAGTGGGCAGTCACTCCCAACGGGTCACGGCTCTTGACTTGTTCGGAGTTGTACAACATGGTGAGGCTCGTGGCGTCAAAACCATACAGCGTCTCCTGGTTAGGATTAATCACGGCCCACAGAATCCCGTTAGTGGGCCCGTTCGACGATATCAGCGGAACCGCCCCCGAATACACTCGGGGCGTACTCACGGTAGGAGTCGTCGAGAGCAGCCCATTGCTCAAAGTGAATCCCTTGATCATGTCGGCGTAAGCCGCAAAGTACACGACGATATTGGTGCCGTTATTCCAATACGCAGGGGTGCTGTAAACCAGCCCCAACCCAGTTACGCACTCCACCGCGCTGCAACTGGGCATCGTCGCGTCGTATTCACCCATGCTGCCATCGTCGATATCCACAAGATAGATGGTGCCACCCTTTCCTGCCTCCACCAGCAAAGGATCGGGGCTCGCCTGCGGCGGCAGCAGCATAACCCCCCCCGATCCCAGGTCCACGTCGTTGTCACCCAGGTAGGCCTGGTTGTAAGGAGTGAAATAATCCTCCAGATCTATCGCTCCGGGCGTTCCGGGAGTGTAAGTCATTTGAAGAATGCTGTCTCCCAGGTCGGGCCCGCCGGTGTCGAAGTCGAATACTCCGTTCGCTGTGGCCAAAAACACATTACCGTTGCCGTCGCCCGCCGGCCCGTCGCCGCTCATCCAGACGTTATTTCCCCAAGCCTGGTTCGGAGCAAAGGGGAAATCGGCAAGCTGCTGCAATGTCCCGGAGACGATGCCGGAATCCATGGCAAACATCCATCCAATGGAGGTAAGGTCACAACCGTTCGAGCCGAACGCCACATACACGACATTATTCTGCAGCAGCAGCCCTGGGCGCTGGTACTGCTTTGGTGCGGGGAAATTAATGGCTGTGCCATTGGGCGCAACATAGTTCTGATCAATGATCGGCACCGGACCCCCAAACTGCTCCGCGCCGCTCGTGATGTCCAGCGCGTGCAGGTTGAAGTTGTAACCCGGATTCGTTTTGGCGACAACGTACAAAGTGCCGGCCGCACCGTTGGCGCCCGCCGTCAGGTTGATGGCCGGCGTTCCCATGATGCCCACTTCACTGAACCCGTCCTCATAGCACCCTTGTTGCGCAATTGGCACCGACGTCCCCAGGTTGACAGTCCACAGCGGTATCGGGCTGTTCGGATTATTATCCGCATCGAAAGCGTAAACGCTGTTGTGTTGCGTGGTGACATAGACGACGTTGTAGTTGTTTCCACCGATGGATACGTTCGGCACGTAAAGCGGCTGGCTCACCACAAGGCCGTCTACAGGGTAGGAAAATAATTTTCCAAACTGCGTCGAATTGACGTTGCCAGGTGTCAGAAGCGTCTCGGTCTGGTATAGCCCGCTCCGCGTGGCATCCGCGTGATATGTCAGAACCGGCGTCTGCCCGCTCAACGGGAATGGGTGCAACGCCCCGGCCAGCAACACCAGCGCAGGACACAGCTTCCGGAGGAAACGCACACCGCGCCCCTGGGACGCGGCTAAACCGTAACCTGACCCGGGACCTGGATTGCACCCGCCGGGAGCGGGCTCTTCCAGAGATCCCCTCAACGCTTCACCTATGCGGTTTTTCATCGATCGCTCCAGTTTTGCTTGGAACGTTGACTTGCGGTTAACAGTCTGGCCGGTGGGGGGAGACAGCTGTTTCCGAATACAAAAGGGGCCCGTACAATTCGTCCGCAGGATTATCCGCCCATACAATCCGTTAGTCAACCACTAGTTTCGCACTTAGTTTCGCACTATCAGTCAGTGAGTTTCATAGCGGGAACGATGCCAGTTCGATTGCAGCTACGGTAGTGGGTCACCTTGAATCTGTTTTGAAACGGCGCGGCTTCAGCCGCGCCGCAAATGCCGCAAAATCAATCGCGGTTTTATAGCCGCTGCGGGGAGACGTTTTTCAAGATAACCCACTACGTGCGCAACAATCTGCATGTTGACAAACGGTAGATACAATTCTACAGTTATGCGCCCCCAGTTCTTCCGCTGTGGAGGAAGGACAATCCCCGATACGCATTCTGACGTTCAGCCCGAATTACTCTGAGCAAGACAAGAGGAATGGAGAACCTATGAACAAGGGAACACGCACCCTCGGTTGGTTGCGCATATGTCTGGCTATGTTGCCACTCGTCGCGCTGGGCCGCGCTCAAACCACTCAATCGCCCTTGGAAAGTCTGCCCTACTCCCCGAGCATGCTGGCGGCGCGAGCGATCCGCGCGGGTAGAATCCAGCCGCGATCGGCGAACCTACCCTTGAAGGGAAAACTGTTGACGTGCTCTCCGGGACCCTGCGTCATGCCTACATCGCAGGCATCGCCCGCCAGCGATGTGGGTCCCGTAAACACAACTCCGCTCGTCGCTCGTCCTCAAAGCATGAGTGTTTTGATCTCAGGGGCCAACGACTACAACTGCCCCAACCAACTGGGTTTCTACATTACGGCCAATACCGGGTCGAGCTGGAATCAGACCTGCATGGCTCTTGCACCCGGAGCCTCGGGCGGCGACGGTGGTCCGGGGGTTGGTTTCGACACCAAAGGCAATGCCTACGTCAGTGGCATTGAGTCCCTCCCCAGCGGTGCCACCGAGGTCGTCTTCGAGACATCCAGCAACGAGGGATCCAGTTGGAGCGCCGCCCAGGTTGCAGTCACGCCACTGTTCACCGGCGGAATACTGGACGCCGATTACCTCGCGATTGACACCAATCCCGGCAGCCCCTTCCTGAACTGCGTCTACATCTCCACCTCTCAGTTTGATGCCTCCAATGACAGCACCATCGCCGTTGCCCATTCCTGCGACGCAGGCGCGACCTGGACCAACCTACAGGTGGATGGCCTGCAAATCGCAACCAAGACCGTCGACCAGTTTAGCAACCTGACCATCCAGGACAACGGTACGGTCTATGTCAGTTGGATGCGCTGCCCCGAGACGAACCGGAGTGGCAGTTGCGGTGGCACCCTGGCCAGCATGCTCATCTCGCATTCCGCCGATGGTGGCACTACTTGGTCCACTCCCGTCATCATGGCCAAGGCTCATCTGGCTCCCAGTACCTGCGGCGCGTTCTTTGGCTGCTTGCCCAACACAAAGGAGCCCTTGACCAACATCCCCGTCATCTCGGTGGATAACTCCACTCGCCAACATAAGGGCAACCTCTATGCCATTATGTACAACTACAGCTCGACTGCCAAACAATTGCAGGTCCAGGTCATAACTTCGCGCAATGGCGGAACTACCTGGGGGCTGCCGGTATTAGTCGCTCCCACCTCACTCGGCGACGAGTTTTTCCCCTGGGTGATGGTGAACAGCATCGGAAAAATCGGCGCCACCTGGCTTGATCGTCGCAACGATCCAGCCAATGTAAGTTACCAGGCGTATTCCGCTCTCTGCCACAACGGCGGTCAACTCTTCGGCGCCACCGGCACCCTCGACACCAGCGGAACCGCAGCTACCTGGGTGGCTGGGGACCAGTTCGGCGACCTGACCGATGGTGACGCCATCACCATCAACGGCGTCACCTACACGGTTGCCACCGTCAATTCGGTCTCTTCGATCACCTTAACCAGCAGTGCGGGCACGCAGACGGATGTCACCTTCACCGGGTATTCGAATGCCGCTCTCACCCCCAACTTGTCGAATCCCGCCAACGACGGCTTTGGCGGCACTTTCATGGGCGATTACACCGGCAACTACTTCCAGGGTCACACCATCTTTGCTTCCTGGATGGATAGCAGCAATGGATCCACGATGGTTGATCTGGCCGGCGGCTATGTCGTGGAGTGAACCGTGTGGGTCGGACACTCTAGTCCGCCGCCTTTGACTTTGCTTTTGAACCTGATTTTGCATTCGCTTTCGACACCGGGTCGCACTTGATTTTGGGTGGCGCAGCGGTTCACCGCTGCGTGCCCCCAATCAGGTCATGATGACAGTCACAACTCCAAGAATCACATCTGGGGACATGCGCACACCTCCGCTTAGTCAGAGCCGGCCCTTGACTGCGGAGAATTGTACGCTCCCAGCTTTTCAGTAGCGAACAACACACGAATCTACTACCCTCTCTCGATGGAAGAAGGCAGCAAACGAGTGCTCATCGCGGCGTCAGTTTCAATGCTGCAGAAGCGATCATGCGGAAACGGAAGATTGATGGGAAGTAGGGGCAAATAGGGGTCTTAACGTAGCGCGGGTGATGGTGCCGGAACTAATGGAGTCTATCCCACACTAGTTGCACAAACGTGCGGGCTTCCGCAAGGTGGGGGTCCGTAGCCAAGTCGTAATTTTCGATAACGCGCTGAACCCAACGGGGACCGTGGTTTCCTTCTGATTTGCAAAATCCCTCTAATTCACCAACCGAGAGCACCAGGCGGGATTTCTTCAGCTCCTCGGCGCCGTTGAACAATTGACCCATTATGGAGCAGTTTGCAATTGGCAGAGCGCGACGACATCACTGCCGATCGTTTGTGCGCCGATCAGTGAGTTGGGAATCGAGTGTGCGGCGCCGGCAATACACGAGCTGCCTTTTGCGCTTGTGATGGCGCTTTCCCACGTCGTCCCCTGATTCGGGCCGGCGCCCATGTCCAGATCGCCGAATCGAAAGTTGACGAAGGTGTTGGGATATGACAGGGCGGCGTCCGTCGACACGACGCTGTCGTGCAGGAAGATTGCATCAAAAGTCGTCTCGTGCGTCTTGTAGGTCTCGGAGCAGATGGGCTTGGAGTAGGCCGGATCAATAAACTGCTCGGTGCCCGAGAGACCCACGCCATAACCCGAGAGGTTTCCGCAAGGGTTTACGACATCCGGCTGGGTCCCATCGCATGCCCAGACCTGTTGCGAGAAGGACGGTCCGCTGGTGGGTTCAACCATGGCAAAGATGGAGCCTAGGCCGTAGTGCGTCATGGCTTGCCCGATTTCTTCCGCCCCGGCGCTATTGCCTGTTGCACAGAACGGGGCCCCGGTGTTTGCCTGGTGAATGTTGGTGTAAATCCACTGGGCCAGCGTGGCATAGCGGCAAGCGAGGGCCCGGACGCCGCCAGGGCCCGTTTCCCAGCCGTGGGGTTGCGACATCGTGAAGGGATGGTCCCACGTAGTCTGAGCTACGGTAAGTCCCGCTTGACTAACCGTATCCAGGACCGTGGTTCCATACGTGTAGTCCTTTTCATACAAACCGGTTCCGTTCCCCCCACTCGAAAAAACCACGCTTCCAACCGGAGTGCCGGTGGGATAGGTGACCTTTACATAGCCGGTAAAGTCATTAACATTGGGGCAGGAAATACTGACCGCGTAGCAAACTCCCGTAAGACCGCCGGGGGGACAGTGCACAGATGTGCCGATCGCTGTGCCTAACGGATCCGTAACGGTGACGACGCTCGAACCACTGACCGACCCGTAGGAAGCAGTAATGGTCGCTGTCCCTCCAGCGGTTGCCTTTACCTGGCCGGCCGAAGTCAGTTGCGCCTGGGTCGGCCCCGAGGAAGACCAGACAACAGTGTCGGTAATATCTGCCTGCGCTCCATTCCCCCATATACCGGTAGCAGCAAAC
Source organism: Acidobacteriaceae bacterium (assembly GCA_003165855.1). GTDB lineage: Bacteria > Acidobacteriota > Terriglobia > Terriglobales > Acidobacteriaceae > Sulfotelmatobacter. The sequence continues at coordinate 12,270 of PMXH01000443.1, forward strand.
TGCTTTTGACTCCCTAGGGTGAGCGTTGGGTTCGCGGGTGTGACAGAAATCAAAACTAAACCCGAGAGCTTGCCCTCGCTCGACGGATTTGTCGATTGCAGAGGCGGAGATGGTGAGGTTCTTCCTTTAGCCGCTAATATCTCTGTTTTTGCGGAGGTTTGAGGTTTCGCCATTAAAGCGCTGCAGCCAAGCATTGACAGCGCAAGCAACCATTGCGAGAGTATCCTAAGTTTTGCCACGACACACCCCCATCGCTAGAAATGTGAAGCCCTGTGGGTCTGACCTGACTGATCTTTTGTACCGAGTGGAATGATAGTGTAACGCCTCTTTTGACCTTTGTCCGTAGTCGTCGTCGGGGGTGTGGAGATGTGGGAAACGCGAAGCGTTTTCCATATCTCCATGCCCCGGTTTTGGAATGATGGTTTGTGGTGCCGGTGGCCGGTAGCCTAGCGCCGAGTGCGGACGCTCCGTGTTTGTATTCCACACGCCATCTCTCCGTCAGAATCTGCGCCTCCTTACAACGAGTAAAAGATCTCGCCGTTCAGGTCACTTTCAATTCACGGACAAAAGCCAAAGGACACCCTTCGCGGGGTGCCCTAAGTGATTGAAAAGATGGTGCGCCCTGAGAGATTCGAACTCCCGACCTTCTGGTTCGTAGCCAGACGCNNACGAAGTGGCGCGCAACGGGGCGTTCCAAGAATGACTTCGGCCAGAGGTTCTCTTGGGCGCCCCTTGCATTAGGTTCCGCGTCCACCGCAAGCCCTCCCCCAACCCTCGTCTGCGCTGGCCGCTACGCCAGCGCCA
>PMXH01000241.1 GCA_003165855.1 Acidobacteriaceae bacterium
TAGAGCTCTTCGCCTTCGCGGCAGCGTTCCCCGATCCCGCAAAAAATGCTCATCCCTTTCTGATGCCCGATCATGTTGTGGATCATCTCCGTGAGCAGCACGGTTTTGCCCACGCCCGCGCCACCGAATAAGCCCGCCTTGCCGCCGCGCTCCAGCGGTACGAGCACATCGATGGCTTTGATGCCAGTCTCGAAAATCTCGGACTTGGTGGAACGTTCGGACAACGGTGGCGGGGCGTGATGGACGCTTCTCCACTGCACATCCGACGGCTCCGGCTGTCGGTCGATGGCGTGACCGAAGACGTCGAACATCCGCGAAATGATCTTCTTGCCAACCGGCGCTTGCAGGGGAGTGCCCGTGTCCTCGACCGGCATTCCTCGGGCCAAACCTTGTGTGGGCGTCAAGGCAATTCCCCGTATCCGACGCGCATCAAGCTGGGTCATGACTTCGACCACGATCTGTTGTTCCGCTCCGGCACGAAGCACCGAGAAGATTGGTGGCAAGTGCCGCTCAAACCGCACATCGACGACGCTTCCGCGTACGGAAACGACGGCGCCATGATTCGAGGGACGTGGTTCAGCTCTCATCTAGGTCCATACCGGCCTTGCTTCAGGCCCGTTACACCACAGAACGTCAACGATGGTACTGGATAGGATTCGTTCACGCGGTTGAACTCTTGTCCATGCGGACACCTCCGCCACCACCGCCTCGCGAATCTCGGCCAGAGTGCTGCTCAATGTTCTGGCATGGCGCTAACTCCCATGGGTGCTTTAGTGCTAGGCCGCGCTTGGGCAGATACATATCTGGTAGATGTCATAGCGGCCGCCACACCGCGGGAGTCCTGCAGACAGTATCTTTCCGTGGTGCTTCCGAATCTGTGCAATTTTGCTCAACAAGACAGAGGAGGACCTGGGGAATGGCGCAGGATCGGACTGACCCAGCCGGGAACCAAGATGACAGCTCAACTATCTCGAACTGACCACGTCCGTGACTATCAAGGAGCGATCACTGTGGATCCGCTCACCCTTCCCTTTGAACGCTGGAGAGCGATCGCCAAGCAGCAACGATACGGCGACGCGTGTTCAAGGCTGGCTCGCAGATAGATATCAGCAAATGAGCAAAACGGAACAGATTGCGGTCGCCGCCGGTGCAATGCTGTCCTCAGTGTGTTCGAATGCAAATCTGCCGCCCGACANNGTTGACCAAAGGAGATCACATGAAATCGACGACGAAATGCGCACATCCCGCTTGCAACTGTGTACCTGCTGACGGAACCAAGCACTGCAGTGCCACCTGTGCCGATGCAACAGGACTTTCGCGGCTAACATGCCAATGCCAACATCAGGACTGCCAAATTAAGCAGCTCAATGGGTAGTCGATGAGTCCTCCTTCGTCCGCGAACCTTCGTTCTTTGGGTTGACCACCTTCCATCTCAACAGAAAGAGGCACTGCGCACCCAATGGCACATTCGATGACCCTGTCGCCGACCCTCGCTTCGCCTGCGCTGGATGAGCTGTGCATCAACACGCTACGTTTCCTTGCAGTGGACATGGTGCAGAAAGCCAACTCGGGCCATCCTGGGCTCCCGATGGGCTCGGCGGCGATGGCCTACGCACTCTGGGATCGCTCGCTCAGGTTCAATCCCCATGACCCCCTCTGGCCCGACCGCGACCGCTTCATTCTCTCAGCCGGCCATGGATGTGCACTCTTGTACGCTCTGCTTCACGTCACCGGCTTTGATTTGCCGCTCGATGAACTGAAGAGATTCCGCCAGTGGGGCAGTCGCACGCCAGGCCATCCCGAATATCGCAAGACCCCTGGCGTCGAAGCTACCACCGGTCCATTGGGTCAAGGACTGGCCGACGGCGTTGGCATGGCCATCGCCGAAGTAGCCCTTGCCGCACGATTCAATCTGCCCGGGCACACGATCGTCGACCACTACACCTACGTCTTAGTGAGCGATGGGGACTTGGAGGAAGGGATCTCTTCCGAAGCCGGATCCGATGCTGGTCACCTGCGGCTGGGCAAGTTGATCGTCCTGTATGCCGACAACCACATCACCATCGAAGGCAGCACAGAGCTGGCCTTCACAGAAGATCGTATGGCGCGCTTCGCAGCTTTCGGCTGGCATGTCCAGCAAGTTGAACGGAGTAACAACGTCGATGCGGTCGCCTCGGCCCTGAACGCTGCCCGCGAAGAGCGGGATCGACCCTCCATTATTATGGTTCGCACCCACATTGGCTTCGGCAGTCCGCACAAGCAGGACACTGCGGCGGCACACGGCGAGCCACTCGGTTTAGAGGAGGTCCGTCTGACGAAAGAGGGGATGGGCTGGCCGATGAGTCCAGCCTTCTATGTTCCGGAGGATGCTCTCGATCATTTCCGAGACGCGGTCGCGCGAGGAAGCAGAGCGCAAGCGGAATGGGAGTTGCGTCTTAAGGCTTTCGCAGAAGAATACGCTGACCTTGCCGCGGAGTTCCAGCGCGTCATGCACAGTCAGCTTCCCAAAGATTGGGACGCCAAACTCCCGACGTTCTCGGCGGCAGACGGACCAATGGCGACACGCATCGCTTCAGGAAAGACGATCGAGGTACTGGGCTCTCATCTGCCCGAAATGATGGGAGGCTCGGCCGATCTTGATCCCAGCACCCACACCCATATAGCCGGCCGGAAACTTCGAACCGGAAAACTATGCGGGACGCAACATGCATTTTGGCATACGGGCGCATGCCATGGGCGCCATCTTGAACGGCATGGCATTGCACCGCGGCCTTATCCCTTATGGCGGAACCTTCCTGATCTTCAGCGACTANNGACGGTCCGACCCACCAGCCGGTGGAACAATTGGTGGGATTGCGATCGATCCCTGGAATGGTTGTGCTCCGGCCGGCGGACGCCAATGAGACAGTCGCCGCCTGGCGGATCGCCATTGAAAGGGAAGAGGGTCCGGTTGCTCTCTTGCTGACGCGCCAAGGACTTCCCGTACTTGATCTGGGGCTCTATCCCGGCATTCCGGCGGGAGTGCCGCTGGGCGGCTATGTCCTCGCCGACCCTTCCCCGGGCACGCCACCCGACATTATTCTCATCGCGACTGGCTCCGAGGTGCATCTGGCGCTGGAGGGCCG
>PMXH01000147.1 GCA_003165855.1 Acidobacteriaceae bacterium
GATAAGACCTTTTGTCTGGTAGAAGTTGATGGCATTCCGAACGTTCGGCGAAATTACCGCATCGTCGTGGCCTGGTTTATGGACGCTGTCCACCTGGATCGTCAGCAACACTGGAACGCCCTGCTGCCCTAATTGCCGTGCCAAAGTGACAGCCTGCGAACCACCCCAACTGTGCCCATAGATAATGATGCTTGCTTGTTCCTTTTCGTCGGCCGTGAGAACGCCATCGCGGTTCGTGTCCAACAGCTGCAGTACTCGCCGGAGAGCCTTCTTTCCATCGTGATTCGAGAACACTTCCGCATGCACCACTGATGGGTATCTCTCGCGCAGCAATCCAGCGAACTCCACCTCAGGATGCCTTACGTCATCGTGCCTAACGAACCCTCCAACAAAGCCGATCACGATAACGTTGTTCAGAGTGATGTCTTCCGCTCCAAGGCGCTCTCTGAGGCAGACCAGGCGAAGTGCAGCTATCACTGGTTGGTCAGATATGCGTTGTCCGCATGTCGTCCGACGTGTAGTGTCGCCGAAATGGATGTCGGCCTGTCCGCTAAGCGCATTTGACTGTTCTCGAGCCGCACACGGACGGGATAGACCCATTGCAGCGAACATCAGGGGTAACGCCACAAGTTTCCTGTATCCACGCACATAAATCTCGCTTGTCCAATGCATGTTGTTACGTGAGAGCACTTGCACCAAACACCGGTCCCTTGTAGAAGTGCAAGCCGGACGCCAAAGAAGAATCGTCGTAAGCCGCTTTGCGTGAAGGAGATGAACGCATATATGACCTTTGCAGTGTGCCCATATTCGGGCGGTGACCTGAACTGGGCACAGCAATGTGCCACAAAGACGGTCGCCGCGTAAGCGTGTGAGGCACTTAGCAGAAACGCAGATTGGCATGCAACCTGCGATGTTCTGTGCGGGAACACGATAGCGTCGGTTATGTTCAAGATCACACAAAACACGCTCCGCGACTTCACTTTTGCCGAAGTTTTACTGATGGCTGCGATGAATCAACTCGAAACCAAGCGTAAGGCTTTCGGCTTTCGGAAATGAGGAAAGCCAGCTTAATCGTTGCCCTTACCGTGCGAAAGCGACCTAGCTTGCCGAATCAGTCTCGCTTGACAGATTCCGCGCGCTGACCAGGCACGGAGGCATGATTAGGAGTTAGCGATGATTACTGACGAAGAAGACAGCGTTCGAGCAACGGTTCTGCCTCTGGAAATCACGTGGCGGAATCCGCCGACTCTCGTATGGGCACATCTGAGAGTTAAAGAGCGGAGTAATCCCTACTACGGATGGGCGGAACAAGCCAGAAAGAGTCGCGCACGTCGCGTGAACTGGAACGCCAGTCATTACTGGGCAGCGTGAATACTGCGGACTGTGGAAAACAGTGTCTGTCCCCCAGAGCTCGGTTTCGTCCTTAAATAGCCAGTTTGGCGTGACCTTAATCACGCAGATCCGTGGTGCCGATCACAGACTTTGAGCAGGCTCTTGTTGAAACTTTTCGGTGGACTATCTGGCGCGAAATTTCTCGGGGGTTGTCTATCAGGAGCAACGCCATGGAAAAGCGGCGCAGAGCACTTCTTCTCGACACAGACCCAGATACCCTTATCACGCTGCAGCACGCACTCGAACAGGCAGACATTGATGCCACTGTCACGTGGGACGAAATGGAAGCCTGCCAATTGATCGAGACCTCGCCTTTCGACCTGATACTTGTTGGGGACCATCCGCCTGAACTCAATGCCGCAGCGATTCTCGATGATCTCAGCTCGCGAGCTGCCTGCCCGCCTGTTTTGATTTTGGGGGGAATCTTTGGCGAGAAAGATGCCGAGTACTTTCGCCGGCTCGGTGCAGTTGCGGTAATTCCAAAACGAGACCCTTTCGCGGTTCTCGAGCAGGTCACAAAGGCTCTGACGCCCATCCAATTCAATCCGAAGGCGGCGAAAGCAGCGAAGGCGGCTTGACCCATGCTCGGACTCGAGGCGGGCAATCTCTCCCCGCACGTCACGGAGGCCTTCGACCAACTCCTCCTGATCTAGCTTCCGCCTTGGTATCGAGAGCAACTTCTTCAACTTGCTCTCTTGCTTCCGAAGATCGATAACCTCTCCGTGAAACCCGACAGGAGATTTATCATGCATAAGCTCCTTCTATCGTTCGGCATTAGACTATCCGGTTCTCAACCGCAAGCCTGGCACACTCATCATCTTCCAACATCGTAAGCACATGTCCAAGCTCTTCCAAGCCGGTTGCAAGTTCATCACCCCACTCGTCAGCGAGAAACACCGCTAGCGATGGTTGCAAGCCTTGCGCCTTAGCTGTGAAGTTCAGAATGTCCAGCGTATCTTGCGCACAATCCATCACGAGGACATCAAAGATCTGTCTACGCATCATTGCGAGTGCGTCGGCGCCGCTGCTCGCGGTCGCCACATCGTGCCCTCTCTGCCTGATGATGTCGACGTATTTGCCATGTACAGATTCGGGATTGAAATAGAGAATCTTCGTACGAACGCCTCCTCCAGATTCTCGAGCAGAATCGCTTCCGTCCTTAGAGCCGTCGGAGGGGCGTGCGATGCGTGCGGCTTCGGCGTAATTGGGAGAGCCCAGCTGACGCGCATCGCAATTACCGCCCCGTGTCACCGCTCCGACGTGCCGGCATAAAGACGTGTACAGCGCTTGAAACTAGTGCTTACCTCTGCTTGTGAGTTTGTCTAAGATAAACTCTTGCACCAAACCGCCACCAACATGCAGGCCCATTCCGATTCCAACGTTTCTGAATACATACTGAGCATTGCGGTCCGAACTTGGGTAGTACGCCAAGGAAATGGAAGATGAAATCAGACTGCCCCCCAACGTGGAGTAATTGGGCTGCGTTTTTCCGTTGTCTCCCTTACAGACAAATGCAGCCAACATGGCGTGGAGCGCCCGGGACTTTTTTGTACCGCTGCCATCATAAAAATATCGAGGGTCTTGATGCAGCAGCGATGGCAGAACGGCATTGCCGATCAAGCCTTCGGTAACGTTGTCGGCAAGGCCGGTCCCTAACCGCTCTCCATACCCTCTTGTGTTTTGTGGGTAGTTACGGAGACCAGCGGCCTGCTCGAATCCCGCCCACGCAGCCGTGCGGGCAAAGAATACGGGATGGGTAAGGTCTTTGTAGGCCATGTGAAACTTCATGCTCGTAGTAAGTGGCTCGGGGTGAGGTTCATACACGACATACATATTCGGTATGAAACCCAAAACGCGCTGCTGTTCTTCCGCTTTGAGTTGTTGGGTAGCAACTTCTTTTGAGGAGTAACTCACCGTGACTGCCCGCTGCACAGCCAGGATGCGAAGTTTGATCTCGGGCAGCGTCTTGTTCTGACCCGGTTCGACCATAATGGACGAGTTCCAGTCTGCAAATCCTTCAGCGGTGACGGTGATCTGATAGGCGACTCCTGCCGGGATCTGGTCGAAGGCAAAACCTCCGTCGTCTTTTGTGACGGACGTAAGACGCTCGCCAGCCGGCCCTTGAAGCATCACGTTCGCGCCGGGAATCGGATCGTCAGTGGTGTCGACGACCGTACCGAGGATGCCTCCTGTTATCGTATTTGCGGATTCAAAAGACTGCGCCGACATCGGGACTACAAGGATCATTCCGCTCAGAACGATCAGCACTAAGATCTGTGCTCGTGTCAGGAGTGATTCCAAAGGCCGGTTAGGCGAGGCGTGGGTACTGTTCTGCATGGTCGACACTCCTAAGCTCCCGACAGCGTGAAATTAATCGTAATTCGGGAGTCAACTTCAACCGGTTCCCCGTCTACCAGGTACGGTTTGTAACGCCATTGCTTCACCGCATCGATAGCGGCTTGCGCGAGTATTGGTAAGCCGCTCTCGACTCGCACATCCCTGACGCTGCCGTCGCTGCCGATCACAGCCATCAGCACAACCGTGCCTTCAAGACGCGCACGCCCCGCCTCCGGCGGATACTGCGGCGTAACGTCGTGGATTAGGTTCGCCTCGGCTACCCGGGCAGCGACACGGATTCTCTTTACCGGCGTCAGCAGGGGCGATTTCGCAAGGACTGGAATGCTTGGCGCATTATTCAGCATTTCGTTAGACACTCCGCCGGGAACGCCGCCGACCACTCCACCAAGGACTCCCCCGACGACACCGCCCGTTGTACCGACCGGAGGAGGCGGTGCTTCTCGCGTTTTATGGGTTGGCGCGGGAATGCCAGTGCTTGTCCGGGTAAATGTCGACGGAGACGGAGGTGTGGGTGTTCGAAGCTTCGTGGCATTGCCAGCCGCGGCCGGCGGCGGCTGCAGGTACAACATCGTCAGTGTTTCCCTTTTGGGGAGTGGCTCTGTGTGAAACAGCGGAATGACAACTACCGCAAGCAAGAGGAGACACTGCAAGGCTAGGGCGCCAGCTCCCGCCAAGGGATTTCTTCCTAGCTTCGCGCCTGGTTCAATTTCGTGAAATAAGGAACCCTCTTCGCTTACTTGCTGACTGGAAGGGGCCGGAAGCTGCTTTTCCTCTCCCGCCGGCAATGCGGCAACCCGCAAATCAATTCGCAGCCTCGGCCTCTGGAGGGTCGGGTATGCGATGCGCTGAACTAAGTCCGAAGGATGGTCACAAGTCGCCATTTACATTGATCCCTTTCCAGGCAACATCGCTCTCCCCGGTTGTGAATTGCCACACGGATCAGGTAAGAAGGTCAGGTACCCGGTCTTGCCTCACGCATCTATAAGGGCATTTTGTGGGCCAAGTGGAAGTCATTCTAGGAAAGAGAGATGGCCGTTGAAATCATATCCGGGCGTGCCCAGATGAGGGCACCTGCCTACAAAAGGTCATGACCAGATGCAGGTTTGGACACGGACTGATATGCAATTCGTTGTGTCATGTGTCGAAGTCGAAACATCAAAGGTCGACAGCCGTGGACCGGACCCCTTGCACGCTCGATCTGCGGGTCCATTCCCCGGGATCGCTGAGGGATTCCCATCTGCGCCGACCAACGTGAGATTGCACGAAACGCGCCCCGCGGGAGCCTAGCGGGACTGCCGTAGTGATCAGTAGGAGCGCCGAGCCACAAACCCACCGCGCCAACGACCAAGTCAACGCGCCGTCAGTGCCGAAAGTTGATTGCGAATGGCAAGCCGAGTGCCAGCAGCACGGCCAGGTACAGCGCTCCCATGCTGGCACCCAGTCGCCAAAAGTCTTTGGTGGGGATGTAGCCGCTGCTATACCAGAT
>PMXH01000308.1 GCA_003165855.1 Acidobacteriaceae bacterium
CACTGGAGCCAAAGGGCGAGAATCGGGACACCCTGGATGGGGACCAGGCACTTGGGAATGGTATCGGTAATGGGACGCAGCCGAGTGCCGTGTCCGGCCGCCAGCAGGAACGCTTTCATGGGCATACCTCCGAAGGAATGCGGAGCTAGTCCGAGCCGCTCGCTATCGCGGAGGCCTTGGGCACGAATACCCAGCGGGATCCACCCCGTTCGTCGCCGTCGATAAAGGGATCGTTCACAATCGCCTGCGCTCCCTGTGTGTCAAAGCCGAACGCCATCTCATGAACGCCCTCCTTGTGCATGGCCTCCCGAACGGCGGCTTGGTGGGCCGCCTCACAATAGAACAGCAGAAATCCTCCGCCGCCGGCACCCGTGATTTTCCCTCCGAGAGCACCACACTGAAGTCCAAGGGAATACAGTTTATCGATGCGAGGGGTGGAGATCTTGTTAGAAATCCGGCACTTAGCCTGCCAGCCTTCGTGCAACAGCTCTCCAAATTGATGCAATTCTCCTCGTTCGAGGCTGGTGCGCATCCGCGAACCCAGCGCCTTCACTTCGTGCAAAGCCTCGACCGTAGTGCCGTTGCGGTTGCGCGTGGATGCTTCCTGCTCCTGCAAAATAGTCCAGGAATGATGCGCAGCGCCGGTGAAAAACAACATGAGATTCGATTGAAATTCGCGTAAAACGGCGGGATCCAGTTCTACCGGCTCGACCAGCGTGGTCCCTTCGGGATGGAACGAGATGTAGTTCAGGCCGCCGAAGACGGCGGCGTATTCGTCCTGCTTCCCGACATGCTTTCCAAGAATATGGCGGGCGACAAAGAAGGCCCGCTCGGCCAGGTCGTATTTCGAGAGGGGACGCCCGAGGTAGGTGGTTAGCGTCTTGAGAATATTGACGCAGACGCTCGCCGAAGATCCTAACCCGGTTCCGGGGGGAATCTCGGACGCAAGAAAAAGGTCGACCGAGATCCCGCAGTCCATCTCCTTGAGTACGGCGAGCGGAATTTCCAACGCACTGCCCTGCAGGCTCATGTTGGCGATGTCGTGCCAGGTCTCGCAGACCCGAAGGTCAGAGGAGATTACTTGAACCCGACCGTCGGACCGTTTACCCAGAATGGTGTAGAAATACTTGTTGATGGCGGCGCTCAGTACGGCGCCGCCAAACCGTTCATAATAGGGTGGCAGGTCGGTTCCCCCGCCGCCAAAGCTAATCCGAACTGGACTGCGAACTATGAGCACTGGACAAAGTCTCCTGGAATACGGCGTCTACGCGCCTCTCTACCGCGACGTGCGGGGCGCACGCCTGCCCTCGCCGCCACTGGAACAGTCGCGGCGCGATGGTCGACAAGGTCTGCAGAAGTAACGAAATATCCTGGAACGGGGATCGATGCAAAATGTACTGCAGATCGTATCGGGTTTTGTCTTCCGAAGAATTCTGATCGCGCAGGCCGTGAACTTGGGCCAGTCCGGTCATCCCTGGTTTCACGCTGAGCCTTTGCTGATGCCAGTCGCTATAGTGGCGCGTACGTTCCGGTCCTTCCGGCCTGGGTCCGACCAGGCTCATCTCCCCGCGCATAACGTTAAACAATTGCGGTAACTCAGTGAGGCTGGAGCGTTGCATGAGAAATTCGTAAGTGGGCAGTTCAGTGGCATGGCGGTCGGAGTTCAGGCGATACATCCAGAACGTCTTGCCCCGTTGACCGCAACGGAGTTCGCGTCGGATGGCCTTCCCTTTGCGAACCTTCAATACCAGCGCCGCGGGTGCGATGGCGGCTATGGCCAGAGGCAGCAGGCAGGCGGTTAAAGCCACGTCCAGAGCTCGCTTCCATTGCGGATTGGCCGCCGCGATCCCTTCCCACTGGAGTAACGGCAGCCCGTCCAGGTCGAGCAGCTCCGGCTTGGAGAGGTAGAGAGTGTAAGGTTGCGGAACCAGGCTGACGGCGAGTCCCGCCGTCCGGCACGTAGCCGCCACATCCAAAATCTCAGGCAAGCCGGGCTCCGGAACGGTGAGGATAATCTCGTCTACCTGGTGGGATTGCAGAAGATCCACAATGCCCAACGTCTGCAGGCTAACGGTAGCAGAACCACACTCAGCCGATGAGGGGTCACACGTACTCTCGGCGGGGAACAGAAATCCCACAATCTGGTACAGCCACTCCGGGTGACGGTCTATGGTGGCGGCCATTTCCCGCGCCAGAGGTCCATCGCCGACGATGACCGTCCGGCGCACGGCGCCAACCCGGCGCCGCGAGATGAGAAGCCATCGCAGCGTGAAACGAATCACGACAAATCCCAGGAACAAAAGGACTCCGAAATAACCGAGGACGAGCCGTGAAATATAGACTTGGGCAGCATAGCCGCCCGCGAACAGCATTGCCATCAGGCCTAAGACAGCGGGAAACAACTGCGAAAGCACCGCCGGAACCCGCCACCCTCCGCGGAACCCATCCAGCCGAAGCCGCCAGGACAGCGCGCTCCACAGGAACAGCGCCAGCAAAAGCAGGGGCACAAAAACCTCAATCGAGCTTTGTTCCAGATCCCGCGCTCCTGCGCCGTAACGCAACAAGCAAGCCAGGCCCAGGGCAACCACGGCCCAAATGAGGTCGGCGCCAAGAATCAGATATCGTAACCTCTGCGTCTTCACCTTCCTTGCTCCTGCTCCTGAATAAAGAACGAATAAAGAAGAGGTCCAGCCAACGATTAGGATCGCGAGAGGACGGAGGACTCGGCTTCCAGCGCCCCATAGCCTCGCGGATAGTTTTGCTTCCACTCCCAGGCGCTACGAACGATGGTTGGCAGATCGGAAAAACGCGGCCGCCAACCTAGGTCGCGCGTGAGACGTTGCGGGCTGGCGCAAAGGATAGCCGGGTCTCCGGGGCGGCGATCGCTATCCTTCACCGGCACCTTTCGATCGAGTTGCCGCTCCACCACGCTGCAGACTTGCCGGACCGAGTAGCTGGTGCCGGTTCCGATGTTGTAGGCAGAGAAGCCAGGGCGGTCCTGCACCTGGAGAGCCAGCAGATGCGCCTCCGCGATGTCCCGGACATGAACATAATCACGCAAACAGGTGCCGTCCGGTGTGGGATAGTCATGGCCGTAGATTTCGAAGAAGTCTCGTTCGCCCGCAGCCGTTTCCAACAGCAAGGGGATGATATGGGTCTCCGGGCAATGGTCTTCGCCAATCGCCGCCGTGGCCCCGCATGCGTTGAAATAGCGAAAGGCCACCACGGTCCAGCCGTATGCCGTCGCGTACCAGGAGAGCGTGCGCTCCAGCATGAGCTTGGTTTCACCATAAGCGTTTACGGGTGCTTTGGGATGGTCTTCCTCGATGGGGGTCGCCTGCGGATTCCCATACACCGCCGCGGAGGAAGAGAACACAAACCTGCGAATTCCCGCCGCCCGAATCGCCTCCAGCAAGGCGATGCCGGAGGCGACATTGGAGTCGAAGAACAGGCCTGGATTGGCGACAGATTCCGGGATGAGTGCCTTGGCTGCGAAATGAAAAACCGCATCGAAATGATCGGCCGCGAGCACCGTCGCCATCGCGGCCCGGTCGCCGCTATCTAACTGGTGGAAAACTGCTCCTCGAGGCACGGCCGCGGCATGGCCGGTGGAAAGGTCGTCGACCACGGTAACTTGATGTCCCCGTTCCAACAACTGCAGACAACACACCGAGCCCACATAACCTGCACCGCCCGTCACCAGGATTCTTGCCACGGTCAGTACGCTCCTTCGCCCCGAATGACCCGCCATGGGGTCTTAAGTAGAATCGTCAAATCCAGCCCGAGACTCCAGTGAGTGATGTATTGAACATCCATGCGGACCCGCTCCTCGTAGGAGACCTCCTGGCGTCCGCGAATCTGCCAATAGCCCGTGAGGCCGGGCTTTACGCTGAGCAGCAACTCTTGATAGGGACCATATTTCGAGAGCTCCTCAGCGGTAATCATGCGCGGTCCGACCAGACTCATTTGACCTTTCAGCACGTTCGCCAACTGCGGCAGCTCATCCAGACTGTACTTCCTCAGCCAGGCTCCGGCGCCGGTCACACGCGGATCGGACTTCAGCTTGAAGTCCCGGGTGAAGGCATTCCGCAGTTCCGGATCGGCCGCTAGAATCGCGTCGGCATTGCGCCGCATGGTGCGAAACTTATAGGCATTGAATTCACCGCCGAAGCCGACGACCCGCCGGGGATAGAAGATCGGCGGCCCCTCGCTCATCCAGACCAACAGGGCCACCGCCAGGAAGACGGGACACAGCAGGCAGAGCAGAATACTGGAGCCCAGCAAATCCACAGCTCGCTTCAGGAAACACTCATAGGGTTGCCGCTCCCGCGCCCGGGTTGCGGGCGTGGCCGGCATCAGCGCCGATGCGGAATGGATGTCTTCATGAGGCATCTGCGTTAGGCATCTTCGTGAGGCATCTGAGGTCAGGGGAGGTCGAACATTATCGATCGAACATTATCGAACAAGTGCAACCAGCGGGCCGTCAGTCGGCGGAGGCCCCAGATGCGAGGGGCTGGGCTTCGACTGCTTCTGAAATCCGCCGACGAATCACGGAAAATATGGCGTGGGTCACGCTGAGCTGGAAGTCTTCGATGATTTGCATGTTATCGGACGGAAGAATCACGCAAACCTCACACAGGCTCTTCATCTTTCCGCCCTCAAATCCAGTCAAGCCGACGGTGGTGGCCCGGGCGTCTCGGGCTACTTCCAGCGCCTGCAAGACGTTTGGAGAATTACCACTGCCACTGATGGCGAAAGCCACATCGCCAGGAGCCACGAAGTTTTTGAGTTGTTCGGCGAAGATCCGTTCGTAGCAACTATCGTTTGCCCACGCCGTCACTAAAGGCACGTTGTCGGTAAGAGCCATTACGCGAAAGCGCCTGCCGCCGTTGCTCTCGATTACCGTTCCCTTACTCAGATCGCAGGCAAAGTGCGACGCCAGGGCCGCGCTCCCGCCGTTGCCGAAGATGAAAACGCTCCTGCCGTCTTCGTAGGCCCGTAGTAATTCGCCGATCGCCTGCTCGATCGCGCAATGAGGCAGGTTCGCGACCATGCCGGAGTACATGCCGAAGTACTCCTGCGAACTGCGGATCGGCGGCAAAGAACAACTTTGTGCCGGCGCCCAGTGCAGATTTTCCATGGACAGTCTCTCCAGAAGATGCGGAAGCAGAAGTGGTTTAGGAATACCGTCTAGATGTTCTTGCACAAGCCCTGAGAGGCTTCTGATTGGTAATCCTGCTCGGCTGTGGGGATCCAGTCAAGCCGAGCTGGGATACCGGCGAGGCCATCCAGCAACGAGACCAACCGCGGTCCCCACACTTGCAGCGAATAGGATTCTTCGATCGTTTTGCGTGCATTGATCGCGAGCTTACGGCGCAGGTTTTCGTCGTTCACCAGCCGGTTGAGCGCCCCAAACCAATCATTGGCTGACTTGGCCCATAAGCCGTTGACGCCGTCCCGAATGACGTCTGTCGTGATTCCCACCGGCGAAGCCACAGCAGGAATACCGCTGGCCATGTACTGAATCGCCTTAAAAGCGCATTTTCCGCGAGTCCACTCCGTATCCGGCATCGGCATGATTCCGATATCGATGGACTGGAGATCGGCGACTTCAGTTTCCAGCCGGAATGGCAAGGACTCGAAGTCAGGCACATCCAGACGGTATTCGGGACAGCCAAAGAAACGAAAACGGATTTTGCCGGGATTTGCCTGGGCCAAGGACCGCAACGCGGGTTCGATCTCGGAAAGATAAGGAGCCGTAGTGCGGCTGCCCACCCACCCCAGAGTTAGCGGCCAATTTCCCTGGGCTCGCGCCGGCTTGCAAGGGTACTGGACACAGTCCACGACGGTGGGCACGATACTCACGCGAGAGTTGAATCGACGCGCGTAGTCTGCCAGGATCCGGTTCCCGGCGATCACGTGCCGGCTGCCGCGCAATACTTCATCCACCCCCTT
Organism: Acidobacteriaceae bacterium; assembly: GCA_003165855.1. Taxonomy (GTDB): domain Bacteria; phylum Acidobacteriota; class Terriglobia; order Terriglobales; family Acidobacteriaceae; genus Sulfotelmatobacter. The sequence goes on from PMXH01000308.1 coordinate 5,956, forward strand.
GCCATACTTCAGACGATAAAGGATTGGGTGATTTAGGGTAGAAACATCGTCATGGCCGGCGTAGATCGCGTCATCGAAGCTGAAGATGACCTTGGGATGGCGGCGCAGCACCCAGTTCTCCATCACGGGCGTCAGAAAAGGGAACGCTTCCCGGTGGATGATGACCAAGTCGAAACGGGAAAGATCCGCCAGTCGTATGACACGACGTAGCGAGCAGCGCAAGGTCTCGAGCCCTTTTGTGAACACGCGGCCTTTCGACCGCAACAGGCGGAACAACCGTTCCGTCGCAAACGACCAAACCGTGCAAGCATGCCCCTCGCGCTCGAGATAAGGCAGGAACTGGTGCACCCGGTAGCGCACACTGGCGTCCTCAACTGGATGGGCAACGAGAAATAGAATTTTCATCAGGAATGTCGTTCCTCAGGTCGATCGAGAAGGATCCGCAACGGGCTCAGCAAAGACTTGCAGCGAGCGTGTATGCTTTCTCGCACTCGTCGGCTGCCCGCCCGCTCCAGAGGAAGTTGTCCAGCAGGCGGCGCCGTGCATTTTCTCCCAGGCGGGTACGCAGATCGCCGTCCCGCAGCAGCCCATCCAGACCCGCCCCGTATGCCTTCTCGTCGCCGGCGGCGGTTAAAATCCCGCTCTCGCCGTCGACCAGGTATTCCATGTTCTGTCCCACCGCGGTGGTGAGAATGGGCTTGCCGAACGCCATGTAATCGATGATTCGTGCCGAGCATTTGGCCCGATACACGGGATGGTCGGGGTAGGGAAACGTCGCCACGTCGCAAGCTGCAACGAACTGAGCGTATTCCGCATACGGAAGCTGCCCCAGGCACCTTACCTGCAAGTCCTGGAACGAGGAAAAGAATCGCTGGGCTGCTCCCAACCCGGGTCCGTCTCCGAGCAGCGCGATCGTCGCTCCATGGCGCAACGCGGCCGGAGCGGCGGCCCGGCAGAAAAATGGCACGTCATCCACCGTGTCGAAGTGACCGGCGTAGAGGATGAGCGGGCGCTCCGAAAGACCCAGAGCCCGCTTGCGGTCCGGCGGCATGTTCCTCGTCCGGCTCGAAACCGAATCCGCCTGCTCTCGGGAAATTCCGTTGGGGACATAGAAGACTCGGTCCGGCACTTTCCCCAAGTCGCGGGCGCGATGCGTAAGCACCCGGCTGGCTGCCGTGACCACCGGTACATTGCAAACCAGCCACCGCTCTTGCAGATCGATAAACTCTTTCAGGACCCAAGGATAGCGGCTGACTTCATTCCATCCCCCCCAGCCTTCCCAATCGTCGCAATCAACCACCAGCGCACGGTAACCTCGGTCGAGCAAAGCCATCGCGGTAATGCCTGCCAGGCCTTTGGGCTTGAATACATGGACCAGGTCCGGTGCGATACGGTCGATCAGATCCAGAAATTGCCGGGGGAGCCGGGCCAGAACCAGCGCACCGCGCCCGGAAATCTCCAAGTTGATCACCTGCACTCCCTCGGAAACAAACCGCCGCCCCGAGTGGACGAGATTGTCGTAGGGCGCGATGAGCAGCGTGACTTCGTGGCCCCGCCGAACCATCTCCACCGCGAGAGGGAAGGCGCGGGAACGTACCGTACCCTTGGGTTCCCAGGCGAAGCCGGCGAGGTAGAGGATCTTCATCCAGGCACGGAGAATCAAAGCACGGAAACTTGCGGCAGAATCCCCACTATCTTTCTCTTTCTCTTTTTCCAAGCAGCTTTTTTCCAAGCAGACGCGGGAGAAGAAAAGTCAGGGTTCGAAACACATCCAAAGCTGGTCAAGCCGTCTTTCCCACGAGAACACAACTCCCCCTGGAAGCGGGAGAATCACTTTTGCGCCAAGGCAAGAAGTTTGTCGCCCAGGGACGTATGCATCAAGATTCGGTTGATCATCTTCCGCACCTTTCCTAACGCGGGTTGTTTTCCGAATGCATTCTTGATCTCCGCCGACTGCGCGGGATTGCGGCGCAGCAGCCGCCGCAGATTGTCGGCGTAAAAGTCCTTGCTGCCGGCAAGCACTTCGCCGAATCCCACGCTCCGCAAGAGCCGCGCCATGGTCGAGGGCTGAAAATAAACGATGTGCTGGTCCGGCCAAATTCCGTAGGCGTTGCGCCCATAGAGCCTCACGAAAAGACTGCCAAAGTTCGGGGTTACGATCAGCAAAACCCCTCCGGGGCGCAGGATTCTATAAACCTCCGCGATCAGCTCCAACGGTTCCGGCACGTGTTCGATCACGTCCATCAGGGTTACGACATCGAAAGACTCCGGGGGCAGCGCCGCTTTCTGGAGGGTCCCGGCATAAACTGGGCATCCGGTGTGTTGCGCAGCGTAATAGGCGGCGAATTCCGAGGTCTCCACCCCCGCCGGATTCCACCCGGCCGCCTTGGCTTCTTCGAGCATGAAACCGAGGGCGCAGCCGACATCCAGATGCTTGGGGGCAGAGGGTAATTCGAAATAGCGCAAAACGGTGGCAATGTGGGCTCTTCGTTCCGCCAGCGAACATTCGCGACTGGCCAGGTGCAGCGGCAGATAATCGCGAAGAAAGTACTCCTCGGTTTCGTGCTCACCCCGAAATTCACCCAACGGATTTACCATGCCGAGACCGCAGTCGCAACATTGCCTTATCGGACCGTATCTCTCGCGGAAACGCCGGGAGCGGCACACCGGACAGGGCACCAATGCGGCGCCGTGTGAAATATCTGCGGACCCGGAAGGGACTTCTGACTGGCCTCTGACGGATGGTCCTGAGAGCAGCGCGTATTGAGTCCAGTGTGCCATGGCAAGTAGCAGGCGCCTTTCGACCGTCCGCTCGGCTCCCACGCCAAGCCGGCTAGATGGAGGATCTTCATTGAGCATTGAAACTCGGCGACAGGGTGGGAGAGGCCGTCTAATTTGCCAGCCTCCGGATCACGACATTCTGCCAAATGGAATTGATCTCCACCAATCCAATCCTGGGGGCGAAGTACCACTTCTCGTGCGCACAGGCCACGGAGTCGGGAGTCTCCTGCGCCGCCGAGGCGCATCCCTCGAACTCTTCATTTACGACCGCGAGGCCGGAGTAAGCCGGGGTGTCGACCGTTTCCACGTAGAGTTTCGATGTCCAGCGGAACAAAGGTACTTTTTGGGCGCCTATTAAACAAGCCGGCGTTTGCTGGGTGCTGTCCTCATACCATTGCGCGTAACCGGTCTCCGTCAGTTGCTGGCCAGTTCCTAGCCAGACGGGTACCACCACGTACGCCCAGGGATTCTGCGGAACATAGTCGATGCTAACATCCGTCCCAAAGCCCGAGGCAGGTTCTGGATTGCTCCAGTGGATCAAGGAAGCCACCGCCCTCCACTGGCCGTTTGCGTCATGATGCATAACCCAGTGAACCTCGGCGCCGCTGACTCCAGTATCCCAGTAAGTGTCGGCGTCAAGTTTCGTAATATGCAGATCAGCTTCTTCGCCAGTTGCGCAGCCGACATTCTGAACCGACAATGTCTCGAAAAAGGTCAATTCGCCGCTATCATTTGCCATGACCCAGGACTGGCCGGGCTGGAACGGAAAGATCGAATTGGATAAATATTCCGGATCGCCGCAACCTGTGAGAACCAAGCAGAGCGCGGCCCACGCGATGAGTCCCGCTGTCATTGGCGAGGAAGAACACTGCGGGCGTGCCATCAATCCCGCCGAGCGAGGAGCACGATTTCTTCCCCCGCGTCCTTGCCCAGAAGGCTGTGCTCGAGCGCTTGAAAAACTATACCCGCCAGCTTGCTACGGATTTTTTCTAGCGAGTGAGCCGGCACGCCGCGCAGGGCGCCGAGTCTTCTGATTAAATGACTCCAACTCCAGACAAAAGAGGCGGATCTAGAGCTCGTCCGCAAATTTTCTATGCGCAGGCCGGCGCGTTCGGCACACTGCGCCAGATTTCGCGGTGAGAAGAGCATGAGATGCCTCGGAGGGTCCAAGCCCACCCATTTCTCCCCGAAATATCGATGCCCCCAGCTTTTTATGTTGGGCGTCGCCACAATCAGACGTCCCCCTTTTCTCAGCCGACTGGCACAGTCTTTAAGCGTCGCCACCGGATCGGGCACATGTTCGATCACATGGCTCAAAGTAATCAAATCGAATTCGGCCGCGGGGAAATCGTTGAGATTGGACCTCACGTCAAGGGCCAGTTGCTGTCGCGCCACGGCGAGGGCCTTGGGATCGGGCTCCACGCCACAGACTTCCCACCCTAAACTCCGCATTCGCTTTAGCAATCCGCAGCCGCCACAGCCGAAATCGAGAAGCTTCCCTTTCCATTCGGGAGATATCCAGAGGATGCTGCCGGCGGCGTATTCTCGAATGAAATTAATCTTGAATAAAAACCGGCCCAGCAGGTCAGGTTTTGGCGAGTGTCTTAAGCCCCAGCTGCTTTCCAAAATCCTCATCCGCAAACGCTCTTCGCGCTCCTGGCGGGGAGTTGGATGGTCGTGCGTTATGTAGTTTTCATACAAGAGCGGGATGTCCTCGGCCACAGGACAGGGATCGAGCCACACCAATCCGCATTGGGCCTCCGGGCAGCGCTTGAAGCTCCAGATTCCCGGCACCGTCCAAAGCCGATCGCTGAGGCTCCGGTACAGCGACTCTCCTTCACGGCCGCAAAGATAGCAATGCCCGGCCGGTTGAGAAACCGGAACGCTCGACGACCCGAGAACTACCGCTGTTGACATATCCGGTCCTTTCCGTCCGACGAACCAACTCTAGATCGCAGGAATGGCGATCGGTGGCCGAATCTGCGTGGAGAGGCGCCAATAAAGCCAGTATCCCGCACCAAATAAACCCAGGGAGGCTGTGCAAAAAACCAATATGCTCGGCAACGAGGCATTAATGTCATGCTCCCAGGTCGTACCGAAATACAAGACGACGATTGCCAAAAGGAAGGGGAATACGGCCCATGCGAGGATGCGCCCAACCTTGACTCTGGAGACAACAAAAAACAGGTGCATAACCAGCAATGCGGATTCGCTCAAAACAGCGGCGTAGACGGCGCCAACCGCTCCATATCTTTGGATGAGTGCCACACTCGCGGTGGCCCCAACCGCGAGATAGACTACCGTTTCGAATACGAAGACGCGTTGCCGATTTGCGGCGATCAGGACATAGGTAAGCCCGTAGTGCAGAAACATGGGAACCGAGGTCCAGATCAAGATCGCAAGCAGATGTCCTGCCGGGCTGAATGACTGCCCAAAGACAAGGGCCATCAACCGGTTGCCGATCACGCAAACCGTGGCCGCAACATAGAGACCGAGGAAGGCGAGGACAAGAAACAGCTTCTCCACGACATCATTCGTTCTTTTCCTGTCGTTAGCGGCGCGACATAGCGCGGGGAACTTAGCCCCCGTTACCGCCATGGCGATGAGTTGCAAACCTTCCACCACTTGCAGAGCCGACGTATAGAGTCCCGTTTCCATGGGGCCCGCGAAACGATACAACAGGAAGGCTCCAATCCGGAAAGACAGTATTCCAAGAACGCTGGTGATGGCGAGTGGAATTGCCTCCCGCAGCAAGAAGACCGAGGTATCCCAGCCTTCAGAAATGCTCACGGTGCGCGATAAGGCGCGGCGGAACCAGAATCCACAAATAAGCGCCGCGATCCAAACCGCCATAAGCTGAGACGCAAAAACCCATATCAAGCTCCTGCCCAAAACGAGGGCAAGCACGGTCGAGCCTAGGTAACATCCCCATAGGGTGACATTGACGATGGCGAATCGGTGATGAGCGTCAAAACCAAGCGCATAGGCTGAGATTTGATCGGAAAACGCCAACGGCGGCAGGCAGAGCGACGCCAGGAAGGCATAACCCCGAATTCCTGGCCTGCCTATGGGGGTCCAGTCAAATAGAATATTTAGCAACACGATTCCAAGAATGGATAAAACGATTCGAATCAGCAGGCCGAACCTTAATATCGTATGCGCCATTTGCGGATCGCGGGCGATCTCGCGTGTAGTCACCGGCGCCAGCCCTAAACCCAAAACCAGACCGAAAATAAAGAGCCACGTGCACACGTAGGTGAAGTCGCCGAAGGCTGCCGGCCCCATCGTGCGGGCAATCGCGAGAAAGCTCAGCGCCAGAAAGCCTCGTTTCGCAAGCAGGCCGGAGCCCTGAAAACCAACGTGTTTGAAACTCATGGCATCGCACTGCGGTTCAGGGCGGCAGACTGAACTCCTGCGGAGAGCCTGGCGACCACCTCGGTAAGACCAACCACTAACCAGATCAACGAACTGCAGTGGGGGCCGAATAGGGTCGTGTCATCGGTGAAGCTGCCGACCATGGCGGTCGCCAGAGATGCGCCCAAGCCCAGCGCCACCCAGCGGAATTCGTTACTCGCCTGCCTTCCAATTCTCAACATGGAGCGGATTGCGTGGGCCAATGTACCGAATATGCATACGAACCCAACGATGCCAAATTGAGACAGAATGTACATATATGCGTTATGGGGACTCGTTGTGCTCGACCAGTCCGGCGAGATGCGCTCGAGCCATTCGAACTTGCTCGCCGCTGCCATTGGCCCAAACGAGCCCAAACCGCCACCGAAGACAGGATGAGCTCCAAACTCCGCCCAGGCGAGCGTCCAGAAGTCCCAGCGCGTGAAAGCATCGAAGGCAATTTGGGCAATCCTGCCTGTCATCATTTCAAGGTTCGCTGCAATAAACGCTCCGCCAGCCGAGATGAGGAGGCACAGCGTGACGAGAATGTCTCGTATGGGCAACCTGTCGCGGAATTTCCACCCCATGAACAGCACCGCGACCGCGAACGCCGTCCAGGCACCGAAAGTGAACGTCAGCAGTAGGCCTAGAAACAGCAGGACAACCGTGGAAGCCCAGAAGATTCTGCCGCCCCGATCTTTGACGCTGAGAAATAGAGCTCCGACAAGCGGTATGCAATAGTTAAAGTATTCTCCCGCCTCCATTTCGTTGCTCAGGAACGAGGGCACACGGTTGCGCCATTCGGAGACCAAGTCCCGGGTCGGGGAAAGGGCTGTGGCAATTCGAGGGTTGACCAGCCAGAACAGCGCGCCAAAGTCCTGAATGGCGAATTGGTACAAGCTATACATTGCCACCACGAAGCTGGCGATGCCGATGCTCTTCAGGACCACAAATAGCTTCTGCCTGGTGTCGATCAGATTCACGGCAACGTAGCAAAGGGCAACGCTCGATCCCATTCGTACCGACTCCTTCAGGACGAATGGAAGATTGCTGGCAACCACGCACGAATAGAGCAGAAGGGCAAAGACCACGAGCAAGGGCAGGTGATATCGGCTGACCGCAAATTTTTTCTTTGCAGTCAACTGAAGGACCAAGGGCCCCCAAATCAACACCTTCAATAGTTCCGCCGCAACCGGGATTCCCCAAAGGACAAAAACAAAGTTGAACGGAATCATGAACGCCGTAAACGCCAGCAGTTCGAACGGACGCGCCGAGAAATAAAAACACAACGGCAGCCCCAGCAGAAGTATGAGGGGCAGGGGGGTATACAACAGCGATGCTGCCAGCAGCGAACCTGCCGCTGCAATCGGGAGCGCCAGGCCGCCTTCCTCAAAGAGCTGGCGGCTTGCGGTTGTGCTGTGCATCTGCATTCTCAAGCGGGTCTAAGGGTTGTACGACCGTATCGTGGGAATGACGGTTTGTGTTCGGCGGCCATGGACAATCTAAAATCGTGGCGTGCCGTTCGTATTTTCCGTCGAGTTCATGGGCTCGAACTCCGGCGAACGGACGGAGCGGATTCGCGCCTTCGCGTGAAGCCAAATTTCAGTCAGGAGTTGTTTTTGAGGGGAACGCGGATCGATGGATCCCCAGACCCGCGATCCCACCAACAGAAGCGCTCCCAGAGCAAACGAGAAAACAGCGCCCAAGGCGATGATTGGCAACCGCGGAGGAAACGATTTCTTCTCCGGCACGTCCGCCGGGTCGAGCACCTTGACTACCGGGATCTCCTTGGCTTCCTCGATCTTCGCCATCTCGTACTGCTGGGTCAGAAGCTCATATACCGTCTCCTGGATCTTGGCTTCGCGGTAGAGATCCGCCCACCTCACGCCCAGCAGCGGCAGCTGGCGAATGGAGGGAAACTCCTGCACTGAGCTGGGCTTGCCGGCGGGGGGACCCGCCGTGTCGCCCCCGATCTTGTGCAGCTGGCTGCGCAGTTCGTCAACCCGGGCTTGCAGGGAGCGAACCCGCACGTTGCCCTTGGTGTAGATCTGCTCCAAGCCTTCGAGTTCGGACTGGGCCGCGATCAGTTCGCCTTCGAGCCGGGCTGCCGCCTCCACCGCCGCCTTGCCCTGGGCGGCGATATCGATGGCTGTGTTCTGGCTGGCATATTCGCTGAACTCGCGGGAAGCGTTGTCCAGGTCTTGCTTGACTGCGACCAGCCTCTGCTCGATGAAAATGCGCTCGCGCCGCGCCGAGGAGGTAGTGACCTCGGCGACCAGCCGGTCCAATTCCTCGACATAAGCACGCGCTATCTGCTGCGCGCGCTGGGGACTGCGATCCCTGACCGTGATAGTCAGAACGCCGCTCTTGCGGTCCTCGGAGATGCCGGTGTTCTTGGCCAGATCCTGGCGAGCATCCTGCCAATACTTGTCCCAATAGACCCGGCGCAGATCGAAGCGCTCGATGAGACGGTCCTCCACCGTCCGGCTGTGCAGGATGTCAATGAAAAGATCGCCGGAAGTCTTCATGCCCAGCAGATCGCCAGCCAAAGAGCCGAGCCCGGCGCCTCCTTTCCCTGCCAAAGCGGCCATCATGGCCATCCCGGAAGAGGACTGGGTGTCGGGGGGCATCAGACGAGTGGTGGAGTCATAGCGCTTGGGAATGACAAAGGCGACCATCGTTGACAGGACAAGACCGAAAGCCGCAACCCGCCAGAGAAATTGCCGCCGCTCCCAGAGCAGCCAGGCCCAGCCGAGGGCGAACTCGTGCTCCAGCCTCGTGGGTTCTTCCTCTAGGTAATTGGTTGCGGCCTCATCGACCTCGGAAGGTTTCTGGGCAATCGGAGCGATCAGTGCCTGCTTCATTGCCGTCCCCTTCGAGCGGATATGTGGCGTCTAGTATTCATGAGGATGCGTTGGTTTTCGGAAGATTACTTTTCCATCCGCCTGTGAGGATAGAACGTGAACTGGACCGAGGCTGTAACGTTGGACTGTCGGGTTGGGGATAGAACGGGGAACCACCACGGTTCGTATTGCAGGAAGCCCGAAATCGAGAGGTCCCGCCCCACCATGAATTCGCCGCGCGCTGAATAGTCAGCCAGCCGCCCGCCCCCAATGAAAGCGGTGGACACGGTCTGCAAGCGGTAGCCGAGCTGAAGCTTATTGCGGGGAGAAAGCCAGTAGGTCAGCCAGCCTTGTCCGCCTCGTCCCGCGCGCCCCGCCCAACTCGCCAGCAAGTTTCCGTCATTCGTATACCCGGAAAGAAAGCGGCGATAGTCCACATAAACGAAGCCGGGAAGAAACGTATTGGCTCGAGGTTCGTTGATGCCCTCCGCCCGAAACTCGAGCTTGGGAATTTTCGGTATCTGTGGCAGGTAGATGCCAGGGTTGACGGTGGCGCGAGTGGAGCCGATGGGAGAAATCTCGTCGACCACCAGAGAATCCATGTAAAACGTGAGCCAGTTCCTTAGACCTGGTATTCGATAGGTGAGGTCTGCCGCCGAGATGCGCTTGCCCGGGTTGTTGGCGGCGGTCGATGAATGAGCGTAGAGGGTTCGAAAGAAATTGCCGAAGGTGACGGGCAAGCCCGGTCCGCCGAACATGGCCGTGATCCCCATGCCGAATTCAAAATTGGGAGTGGGTTGAAAGCTGATCTTTTCCCCATGAATAAACGGCTGCGGCGAAATCGTTGGGCCCACCACCGCGGGGTAGCCGGGATAGGTCTGGCAGGTGGGCACGATACAGGATTCCCAATGATGGCCGGAAAGCTGTCCCACGAAAAATTCGGTGCGAATGGGTCCGAGGATGCTTGAGATTCCCGGAATCTCGCGGGGCGCAACATCTTCAATCTTCACCATCGGAAACGGGGCGGCATTGTCACTCATCAGCAGCGACCCGGATTCGCCGGGGCCCAGCCACGCACTCTGAGTCCCAACCGAAATCTGGGCGTTGTTGAGGTTGAGCGAGGCGATGCTGTCGAGCAGTTCGAACTGGTTCGCGGTTGCGGTGCCATTGGCAAGAGGTGGAGTGAGATCGGCCGCCGCCGTGGCCGCCAGGGTCTGCGGCGATTCCGACGGCATGGCCGGCGCGTGCTGGTACTCTCCACGAAAGAAGACCGAGACGGGCCCCGCCTCGGCATCGGCAATCAATCCCGTAATCTCATTGAAGCCAGTCCAGTAAGGGCGTCCGTAATCGTTAATGACAGTTTCGCCGAAGTGATACCCGTCGCGGAGCGGCTTCCCGGAAATTCCCATCGTCCGGGTATAAACCGACTGCACGCGAGCGCTGACATTCGCGGCCCCGTCCAGCTTCACGATTTCTGGTCGGAATTCACCGGCTAAGGCGGCGTAAATCCGCCCCGGTTCCCCCTCTTCGACTCCATCGTCGGAAAACTTTTCCGCGGCGTCTTCAAGCAGCCGGGCGCAGGCCATTCGAGTCCACGGTCGAATCCCAAGAACTCCCGATTGGAGATAGCCCAAAGCGATGAGACGCTGCAGCGCGGGATAGATCCAAGTGTCCAGGGGAACGTAGGGAGAAGCCATGTAGTTTGGGTTGCGGACGTTGTCTCCGGTTTTCTCTTCAAAGACGCTGCCCCACCCGGAGCCGCCGAGTTCCGGATCATGGTGAGCCCGATAAACCTGGCGGCCGAAGTACCAGCCAAGGACGCTGCCGACGATGGCATCGGAGGGGAAATGTTGTTTGGCGGTCACCCGGGTCATAGTCACCGCAGACGCTAAACCGTAAGCCGCCATTTGGCTGAACCATCCGGGGTACTCGTGCGCCCAGACGCTGGCCACAGACCAAGCCACGGCGGAGTGTTCGGAAGGGAAGGAACTCCCTCCAACGAAGAAGTCGCCGTGCTCATTTCCCAGGTAGGGCCGTTGTCTTTGTGTCATTTCTTTGAAGGCGTAGGCTACGGCAGTGCTATTGATCGCGGCCTCGCCGGCGAGCAGTCCCGTTTCCGCCAGCCGGTCATCTCCTTTTATTTGGCCGAGGAGGAAGGAAGCTCCGCCGAGCCCCAGGAACGAATACGTGCCGTAGTCGGAAATCTTCTTGCTGGTTGCCATGTGACGGGCAGGAACCTGCTTCGCCCACCAGCTGTCGCTGGCGAGGAAAGCCGCCGTAACCCCGGCCCCCGGCAGAATCCACCTGAGATCTTTGCTTTGAAGGTGCGCGGGGCTGGTCCAGAACTGCTTTTGATCGGTAAGCAAATGTTTGAGAAAAGGGGAAATGAGCCGGTTCTCCGGATCTGCACCGGGCTGAAGTTCCTGGTCAGGGATCGATCCGCGGGCATCAGAGCTGCGGACCTCTGCCTGGGCAGCCCCACCGGTCTGAGCCCAAGCCCGGCCACCCATCGTGACCGCGATAAGCACGATTTGCCGGATCCAACGCAGGATGCAGCGGCGGCGCTCGGACCGGGGATTTGGGCCGAACAAGAACGGACCCCCCCTACGACGATCTCGTTCCATAGATTCTGCGCCACAAGTTTCTCGGATCGGCGAGACACGAACCGCTCAGAATCCGTGGCCTACGCTGACGGCGATGGCGATGGAGGACAACAGCTGGGCCGCTTGAATGGTGTTCTTCCAGACTGGAGTCCCGTTCAAAGCTCTCTCCGGGACAAACACCATGTCCCCGGGGCGCAGTTCGGCGCTGAGGACGTCGCCCGCAAACCATTCCCCGCCGCCCTTTCCCCCCACCACCGAACCGTCGCCGCGCACCACGAAGACGGCTTTCTTGTCCGCCATTTGGGTGGGACCCCCCGCCTGGCGCAGGTACCAGCCCGCGTTTTTTCCCGGGCGGTAGGTGATCGCGGTCGGGTTATAGACCTGGCCGTTGATCATGACGTCGTTCGGAGTCTTCGGAATGAGGAGCGTATCCCCGGCGCGCACCTCGACGTCCGCCGGGGTGTTGGCCCACTTGCGAACATCTTTCGAAATGTGGATGACCAGACGCCCGGGCGCCGGCGTGTTTTCCAGTTGATCGAGGGTTTCGTGCCATTGTTCGAGGGTAGCGTCTTTGGCTAGTTTTTCCGCGGCATCGCCAGTGTCAGGAATGAGTTTGAAGGAAGACTGCTGCGCCTGGACTTGCCGGATGAGGTTGACCCGGTTCTTTTCTTCCAGCTCGCGGACCTGCCTGCGCTCGAGAATCGCGCCGTAGGGGTAGGCGTCGGCGCGCAGGCCACCCGCCCGCTCGATCACCGAACTGAGGCGCTCGCCTTCCTGAATGCCATAGTCGCCAGGATGCATGACTTCGCCCTTGACGGTGATCAGCGACCCAATGTCGGTCCAGCCCGCCAGTTGGCGGATGGTCAGCACATCGCCGTCGTGCAGGCGCACGTCAGTGTCGGCTTCCCCGGCCAGGGCCCGCGCGATCGGAACCGCTACGTGTTCTCCCATCACCTGCGCGCCGTTCTCGACCGTGTACCGGGTCAGGTCGGCAGCCTCGGTGAAGGCTCCCCGCTTCAGGCCTCCCGCGAGGCGCACCAGTTGCACGGCGGACATATTCTCGCCCAAGGGATACTTTCCCGGCCGGGCCACTTCGCCTTCGATCTTCACCGTGGCCGGATCGGCCTTGGAAAGATTGCGGTGGATGATGACTCGATCCCTGGGCTCAAGCGGAATATTGTCCACCGCGTCTCCCGCCAGCGCGTGCGCCAGATTCACGCTGAGTACCTGCAGCTTTCCGTCGGCTGTGCGGCGAAAGACCTGCGCGTCCGTCAGTAGAGCATCCGGGGTAACGCCGCCCACCAGGTAGACCGCATCGCGCAAGCGAGTCTCCCCGTTGGTGAGGTGTTCGCCGGGATGGCGCACTTCGCCGCTCACCGTAATCGTGGGAGGATCTTCGAAGTCGAACCGGCTGAAAATGCGCACCGTATCGAAGGCCTTGAGGGTCACATCCTGCGCCGGGTGGCCATTGGGATCACCGGGCTTATGGTTTGGTCCCGTGCCCTCCAGGGCATCGGCGAGATTGAAGGCAATCACCTGGGGCGCGTAATCCGGCGGAGCCAGCCGGATGATTTCGGCATGGCGCTCGGCGGGCTCGGGCAGAAGATCGGTGTAGGAATGGATCAGATCCGTGACCCGCATGCCTTCGCGGTAGGCGCGCTTGCCGGGATGGACGACATGGCCGTCGAGATAAACGGTTTGCTCGCTATAGGGCAGGATGGGCGAGATGCGGATCTTGTCGCCGTCCTGGATCTTGAAATCTTCAAGAGCGCTGGTTGCCGCCTCCTGATTGTTGCTCTCCGGTAAATCGAGCCGCAGCATGGAGCGGCTTTCGTGGGCGACGACGCGCTCCACCTCGATGTGGCGGAGGGTGCCGGTGTTGAGCACGCCGCCGGCGAGTTGCAGCGCCTCGGCAAGATCGCTTTCGTGATTCAGTTCGTAGACCGCGGGACGGCGCACCATGCCTTCGACGGTCAGCTCCGCGCCGAGCGGCGGAACCATAATCGTGTCGCCCGGCTGCAACCGTTCGAGGTTCGAACGAACCCCGTGCAAAAGCAGATCGTAGAGGTCGATTTCCCCGACCAGCTGCGGGCCGCGGTAGTGCCGCAAAATCCGCAGCGATCCCCGAGCGGTCGGGCCACCGGCCTGGTAGAGCGCATTGAGCGGGGTGGACAGCGAACTGACGTCATAAGCGCCCGGCCGCAGCACGTCTCCCACCACATAAACCCGCACCGTACGCAGTCGGGCCAGAGAGACGTCGGCATGCACATCGCGAAACTCGCTGCGCAATGTATTCTGCACCAGCTGCTGCACATCGCCGAGACTGCGGCCGTTTACCTCGACCGCACCCGCTTCCGGCAAAGTCACGCGGCCCTCGCGGTCGACCACGCGCTGCAGGTGTTGCGAAATCCCGCCCCACAATTCGATGCTGAGAGCGTCTCCCGGACCCAGCACGTAGTCCGTCCCCACCGGCAGATCCATGGGAAGTTCGTCGAAGTTGCCCGTACCGTTGCGGAACACGTCTTCGCCAAAACGAACCAGCACCGGCGATAGCCGGGAGAACTGGGTGTTGAGATCGTAGAGGGAAGGCACCTCGGCATACGCGTTCACCCGGCGGCGAATTGTCCCACGGTCGTCTGCGGGGGCCGGCAGTGGCCGCTGTGTCCGGGTGTCGAGCCGGGGAGTCCACGTCCCCAGTCCGGAATCGGTCGCCGAGGGGTAGGGCGAGCCCGGCGAATTGCCTCGGGAACGCGAAGCGAAAGAAGAAGCGGAGTAGGGGGAAAAAGAAGGCGCATCCATCGCACCGATCTTCGCTCCGGACACACCCGATTCTTCCATGCTGGCACTCAGCAGTCCCGGCATGGCTTCCGGGCTGATGCGTGGCAACGAGCCTGGGTCGGGCGGCGCTCCCTCGTAAGAGTCCCGTTCCGGACTCTGCAGACCGGCCATGCTCTGCCGCCGGCGATAGTCTGGAGGCGGCGGAGCGGCGGGTTGCACCGGGGAGACATTGGATNNGCGCGGGCTCGGCGAATCCGTCTTTTGAGAACCCATCGTCCGGAATCGAATCTGGCTGCGGCATCATCCGATCCGGCGGGCCCGGCTGCTCGTGTTGCGCCCAGTACTTCTCCTCTTCACTCCCGCTTTGCAGGGCCGGCGCCGCCCGTAGCTTTTCGATCTGTTTTTTATCGATTTCCTGCCGCGTGGGTTTGGGACGCACGTATTCGCGCTTCTCGATCTCCTGAGTCGCCAGAATGCGGACGTTGTCGTCTTCCCTCAACAACTGGAACAGCGCTTCATCGGTAAGATCGGCGGGATCGAGCAAACGTCCCTGCTCGTAGGCTTTGCGCACCAGCACTCTCTTCACTTCCAGCAGCAGGCCGGGTTCACGGCGCAGAATTTCGCTGATGGTGGCAGCGGACAGCGAAACCATCGGTTCCGGGTCCCGCTCGTGAGGGTCCGCTTGGACTGAAGTCCTCGGGTCTGGCGCCCGCTCGCGATCAGACTGGGCCAAGACCCTGCTCTGCCCTAAGCCCGCCAAAAGCAGAAGGCCGAAGGTGAAAGTCGCCGCCGCTTGCCAGCGCGGGAAAATGTGCGGCGTAACGTATTTGAAATGTCGCATGAGGAGTTAATCCAGTCTGACCAGGAGTCGCGGCACGAGTGATCCGGGGGAGTTTTCAGTTGCGACGCTTAGAGTGGGCGACCGGCTCCACGTCGGTTTCATCGACTTCCACGGCTACGGAGCGCATGATGAGGTCCAGGGAGAAGACGACGCGGCAGCGGTCTTTCCGGCGCACAATGATGCCTTCGAGCCCCTGCATGGGCCCGCCGCATACGCGCACCCGGCAGCCTACCCGCAAGTAAGGATGAGGTTCCAGGCAGCCGCCGCCAGAGAGCCGCTGACGCAACAGTTCGATTTCGACTTCCGGCAGGATGGTAGGCTGGCCGTTGAAACTCACCAGGCGCACGGCACCGGGTAGTTGCAGAACCCTAACCCTGTCCTTTAGCGCGAGGCGGACGAAAACGTAGCCTGGGAATAGCGCGAGCTCCAGTTCCTTGCGCTGATCTTTCCAGCGGCGCACGGAGCGGTACAGCGGCAGAAAACAGGAAATCGAGCGCTGCTCGATCTGTTGCGCCACGCATTTCTCGTGGCGCGAGCAAGTGTAGAGCGCATACCAGTTCAGATCGGTCCCGCCCTGCGGCAAGCTCACAGGAGCACTGCTCATCGGCGCTTCTTGCGAGTTCACTAGCAGGTTCCCAGAAAAGTCCATTCAGTTGCAGCTTCGCCCCCTCAGCTACCGGGAGCCTAATGAGTTAAGTCATGTCGTTTCAAAACTATGGCCGCTAATTGTTCGACCGTCAGTGTATCTTCCGTAGAGAGTTAGCAGCTTTTCGTGCTTTAATTCTTCAATTCGTCAGTTCTGCGCCGTGCCCACCAAAATTGGACGCTCCCGCACGGCGTTTAAAATCCCGGCCTCGGAACTCTCCAGCGCCTTGGTTCGGATGTCGACTACGGCCCAATAGAAAATCCCCCGGTTTTGCTCCGGCGCCAAGGCCAGAATTCTCATCCCGGGATGACGCCCCAGAAGAAATCCACACTGGCCAAGTCGTTTCTCAGGTTGGTCCATGGCGACGATCAGAACATCCGGTTCCACCTGTTCGACGGTATCCGCCAAGTCGCTCTCGTTTTGAACTTCGCCCACGACCTCAATATCGGGCTGGTCGGCGATCGTAGCCATCACCAGTTCCCGCATCAATCGCGGATGATTTGCGACCAGTACACGGACTCGTTTCACAAGGCAATCCCCAGCGCAGAGAATAGGTCGACCAGCCCGCAAGCACAAGGTTCAAAAGCGATCTATGCGGAACTCCATCCGTGTACTGGGGCAAACCAGGGGCGGAGTACTTACGTAGTTTCGAGGTGGTACCAAGGCTCGTACTAATTAGGTACTAAGCTCTAAAGGACGTGGCTAGGAGGCTTATTTTGAGAAACGCCGAGTTCAAGGCGATCAAGACGGATCGGAGATATTCAGGCTGGAATTGATTGAACTGCTGTTTCACGTCTGGGCTTCATCGAAGCCCGGTCGACCCGAAACCCATCGGGGCCGGAACATTGGGGAATCCAGCGTCCGCGATCAAGCTGACGCTCTGCGTATTGCAAACTTCTTCGCGCCACGAAAATAAGGTGGTGTCCCGTTGATCGCCGGAACACCACCCAAGATTCTTAGCGCAGCTTACGCGCCGGCGTGAGCGGCTCTGGCCAGTGGCGCGGTCCGAGCTTGCGCTTCCCGGCCAAAGTACAAGCGATACGAGTGGTGGATCCCATACATCACCGGGAAGACCACCAGTGCCGCCGGCCAGCTAAAACGATGGCTGACCAGGTTGACCATCGAGGTCATTCCCGCGCTGACTATGTAGTAGGGGAATGACAGTTGCACGATGCTCAGCCAGACACGGCGCATGGCCGCGCCCTCCGCCACTTTGAGGATGCCTGCCACCGGAGCCGTCTGCCCCAGAAAGAAAGCAGCCGTGGCCGAGGCCAACATCAGCGGCTCTGAAGCCCACGCTGCTTTTCCCAGCCAGCCAGCGTTCCATATCAAGGTGGCCACGCTGGTGGCGAAGGCCATCATGCTGACGTTGAACAGCATTTGTTCGGGCTTGAACTTGCCGTCCGCTTTCGGCCAGCACTGCACCACCGTGGACAGGCATGCAATCAGGACGGCTTCCAGCGCGCTCAGATTCACCACCGCGATCAGCAGGAAGGGCAGGTTGACCGACATGTTGCCATCAATGCCCGGCAGTTTGATCTTCATGCGCGAGGTGGCCGCTGCCAGCGCAAATACTGCCAGGGCGAAGGCCGGGTGCAGGGCGTGGCTGCGCAGTCCGGCGAACAGAGTGCCTGCCAGCGCTGCCAGAACCATCCCACCGATGAATGTTTTCGTTAGCCGTGTGTTCCGATTCATAACTCTTCTCCTTTCTTTGATCTATCGCACACGGTTACTGCTCATCGTCTCCAGCATCGGAGAACGCGCCGTCGGTGGTAGATACAGCCGTACCCCAAACCACACTTGCGGCTTGCGCGCCGGTACCGGTGCTCGATCCCCAGACCACGCTAAAGGCGCTGAGCAGGTTGTCATTCCAGGGCAACGAGGTGCCCCAAACCACCGAGCTACCAGTTACATTTGTACCCCAAACGACTGACGTACCCCACACTACCGACGTGCCCCACACTACCGAGTTCACCGAGACACTGGCGTTTCCGGTAACCATGGAAACTGTGCCGGTGGACGCGTTGTAGACCACCGAGGGAGACAGCGCTGCGCCTACCGTAGCGGGAGCGAGATCGGTGTTGACCACCGCGGTCTGCATATCGAGCAACCCGGATCCGACCGAGAGCAGATCGTAGAAGTCGGTAAAGTTCTGTTGCAGGTGCGGAACAAAAGCGCTGGTGAAGGTTGGGAGCTTCTTGTACGTAGTCTTCATCAGCCGCGCCTTCACCTGGTCTGGCGTCAGGGCGTTGTTTTGCTGCAGAAGCAATGCTACCGCTCCGACGACGACCGGCGTTGCCATGCTGGTCCCGCTCAGCGTGAAGTAGTCGTTGTTCCCATCGTTGCCACTGACCAGTTCAGCTGGATACTCGGCTTCGAGGGTCGCACCGGGAGCCGACAACGAGACGATGTCGTTGCCGGGAGCCATAAGGTCGGGCTTGACCACGTGGTCATACGTCGTGGGCCCCTTGGAACTGTAGCTTGCTTTGGTCTCGGCCGCCGGCGAAGTGGATCCGTTACTCTTCATTGCGCCCACCGTGATCACGAAGGGATCGTTGCCGGGAGCCGTGACGGTTCCGAAGCCGTTGCTGCTGTTGACGCTGACCCGTCCGTAATTACCCGCCGCCACTACCACCACAATCCCGGCTTTCCAGGCCGATTCCACCGCCTGGCAGAGCGGGTCCTGAGTGTAGCTGACGAAAATACCGCGCCCCAGCGATAGGTTGATCACTCGGATGTTGTAAGTGCTCTTCAGCGCGATTGCTTGCTGGATGGCCGCGATCACGGTGCTGTCGCTGCCTGAGCCATTGACATCCAGCGCGCGAAGGTCGACAAGGCTCACATTGGGCGCCACGCCGGTATAGTTCCCGCCGGAGAGGTTGCCGTTGCCGGCAATGATTCCGGCCACGTGGGTACCGTGCCCGTAGAGGTCGTAGTTTGCTCCGTTCGAGTTCGAAGTCGCGGTGCCCGTGAAGTCCTGGTGATAGACCACTCGCGAGTGCGACTGGGTCGAGTCCCACAGGTCGGGATGACTGTCGTTAATGCCGCTGTCTATCACGGCTACAGTAACCCCTGTTCCGTCGTAGCCGTCGTTCCAGGCGGTGCCTACACCCGTAGCTGCATCCGTGATGTCATCCAATCCCTGCATGGGATGGTCGATGCTCACGGAGAGAATCTCCGGGTCCGCTTCCAGCGCAGGAAGTGCGCTTACCGGAATCGTGAGAGCAATGCCCTTGACCATGCCGAGCCTGTGGTTCAGCCGCGCGCCCAGGCGCTGTACTCTTCCCTCTTGCGCCGACTGAGGAACCTGCTTGTACTGCACGATGACCTTCACCGTCTCATTCGAGGCCGAACCTTGATGGGCTCGTGCAGCAATGGGAGCGAGGTCGGCGGCGAACTTGCCAACCGGCTTGGGGCTGCCTTCCCAGTTTTGGGCGAAGGCCGCCTCGGCAACCAGGAGCAACAAGAGCATGCTCAAGCGTTTTCCCCAAGCTGCGCTATGGCGCTGGCCTCGACCCGGGCTCTTTGGTTTCAGTGTCTGCAACATAAGTCTCACCCTTCTTAGAGCGGAACGAACGAATGTGGCGCAAAACGATACTTCGATTCAGCTTAGCTAGTGCACGGGCGGGGCCAATCGGTTCCATGTAAGTTGTTGTTATTATTGGAGATTTCAGCGGCCTTGGAGGGTCCTGTTGGGCCAGTCTGTCCCCTGCCCAGGGGCGTGAGACAGATTGTCCCGCCGCCTCAAGTACTTCGGTTTCGCTGACACTGGTTACCTGGCAAACTGGAAGGAGCAAGATAGAAAGCATTGCATCCGCGTTGAGGGCGCGTTACACGCAGTCAGTTTGGAAGCCCGGAATGCCGATGACCGTGGCTTACCTCGCCGTGGCTGCTTCGGTTTTCGCTTGGAGTCGCACGTTTGTCAGCAGGATTCGCGGTAGCGCTGCCATCAACCGCTGCGTGTATTCATGTTGAGGATGCGCGAAGATCTGCTCGGTTGTGCCACACTCTACGATCTCTCCCCGGTCAAGAATGGCAATGCGGTCGCAAATCCCCGCCACCGAAGCCAGATCGTGAGAGATGTAGAGAATAGCCATTCCGGTGGATCGGTTCAGCGCGCGAAAGAGCGCAAGAATCTCCGATTGCGTAATTACATCGAGAGCGCTCGTCGCTTCGTCGGCAATCAGCAGCGCGGGACGATGCATCACCGCCATGGCAATCAGCACTCGCTGCGCTTGTCCCACACTCATCTGCGAAGGATATTTCCGCAAGAACTCATCGTCGCTAGGCAGGGAAACACTCTGCAGAGAGGCTCGGATTGTATTTGCACAGTCCGCGCCTGTGCCGGAGGCATGTGCCCGCCATGCTTCCTTGAGCTGAGTCCGGATTTTCAGGGCGGGATTTAAAGAAGACAGCGGACTCTGCAATACCAGTGCAATGGCTCGTCCCCGGAGCGCGCGCAGTTCCCGTTCGGATAGTTGCAGAAGTTCGGAATCTTGAAACCGGATCGTGCCTTCGGCTTGCGCTCGCCTTTTATCCAGGAGCCCGAGAATCGCCATGGCCAGCGTACTCTTGCCTGAGCCGCTTTGTCCCACCAGACCCAAAACCTCCCCGCGCCGGATTTCCAGTTGCACGCCGCGCAGAACCGGCTCTTTGCCCGCATAGCGCACCGAGAGGTGGGCCGACAGGAGATTCGGGTTTTGCGAGGCGGACAACATGCCGATCTTTACCTCAGATAATTCGTTGGTTTCCAGATCCGTGTGAATCCGTGTAAATCCGTGGCAAAGAGGTTGGCCTACTTCGCCCCAGCTGTGAGCCGCTCCGCATTCCAAAATGTTTGTGGCGACAGAATCACCGGTGCCGCTCCATGCACCGTGGTTGACACCGCGGAAAGCGCATTCTTGTTAATCAGGAAGACAAACGGTTCCTGCTCGACCACAATCTCCTGCACGCGGTCGAATGCCTCTTTCCTCTTCTTCGCATCTGTGGAAGACGCCTGCGCCCGCATGAGCCGGTCGATCTCCGCTTCCCAGGAAGTCTCTGGAGTTTTCTGCTGCGGATTCCACTGGTGATTTTCCGAAGAACTCAGCCACACGTTCATCTCGCCATTCGGATCCAGATCCACATTGGTCAAACCCAGCAGAATAGCCTCGTAGTCAAAGCTCTGGGTCATGCGTTCGATCAGGGAAGGGAAGTCGAGCGTAACCACATTCACGTGGATGCCGATCTTCTGCAGGTCATCTTGAATCAGCACCGCCATGCGTTCCCGTGTTTTGCTGCCGGCGTTCGTGATAATCGAAAACACAACCTCGTTGCCGTCTTTGTCCTTGAGCGCTCCGTTTTCCATGCGAAAGCCATCGGCCTGCAGCGTCTTCAACGCGGCATCCGGGCTGTACGCCTGGGGTTTCAGCTTGCTATTGAACCAGAATTTGTTCGCCGGGGAAAACGGTCCCACCGCCGGTTGGGCATGCCCGTGGTAAACGATGCGGCTCAAGTCTTCGCGATTGATCGCCTCCGAGATTGCTCGCCGGAAGTTCGCCGAGCGAAACCAGTTCTTCTTATAGCCGGGGATCGGTGCTCTTCCGACCTCATTGAACCAAAGCTGCTCGCTATCGAGCGACGGGCCCGCATCGTGCACCAGTTGCGGCGAAGTTGCTGCGAGCTTATCGAAGTACTCGCTGTCGAGAGAATTGATCAAGTCCAATTCTCCGCGCTTGAACCGCAGCATCTCCACATCGCGGTTGGGCTGTATGTCCAGCCGGATCGAATCCAAATAAGGCAGCTTCCGTCCCTGCTCGTCCGTCTTCCAGTAGTTGGGATTCCGATTCAAGAGCAACGTCGCGCCAGGTTTGTAGTCGGCCACCATGAACGGTCCGAGTACAGCCATTTCTTTCTTGGAGGAACGCTCGGAAAGAATCGCAACCTGATCGAAAAGTCTATCCAGTCCAGCTACCGGCGCGGGAAACGTAATCGAAATCTGAGTCGGGGAAATCACCTTGGTTTCCACGTTCCCGGCACCCGAACGAAACGCATCGCCGGTCGGCGAATGCAGAGCGGGATCCATCAATTGCTGCATGGTGTACGCGACGTCCCCGGCGGAGAATCCCGTGCCATCCGAAAAAGAAATCCCACTGCGCAACCGGAATGTAATCTGTCGCCCGTCCTTTGAGACTTTCCACGACTGCGCCAGCTCTGGCTCCAGTTCCTGAGTCTGGCGATTCACTCGCACCAGCACCCCTCCCGTGAGATAACGGACCGCGGCGGAGGACTCGTCTTCCACTTTTAAAGGATCAAACGTCTTGGGCTCGGTGCGCAGGCAAAATCTCAGTTCGCCACCACCTTGAGCCACCGCTTGCCCCAGCAGGTATCCCAGGCAGATCACTGTAACTGCGATTGCCCTTCCGCATGCACTTGTCATCTCTCCCACCCTTCTCTCGTGGCGCGTCATGCGGTCACCTCTTCCTGCCGTGAAAGCAAAAGCTGAAACGATGTCACTACCACTACCAGCAAAACCAACGGCGNNAAGACCGGAATCGAAATCCAAAATTGCGCATAGAGCACAGGCCTCAAATTTGGCAAGACATGCACCCAGAACAATCGTTGTCCGGGAAGCCCCGCCGCCCGAGCCTGCCGCACGAAATCCGATGAGCGCAGCGATCCCGCGGTAGTGCACAGCACTCGCGCCGCGGCAGTCCAGCCCAGAAGTCCAAGCAGCATAAAAGTCACCAGCACCGAAACCAGTGGAGAAACATTCAGCGGCATCAGTGCCCGTGCGGTGATCAGCAGGAATAACCACGGCAGCGACAAGAATAGATCGGTCACCGCCATCGCCATCCGCGCCCAGATTCCGCCCAGATACCCCGCCAGCCCTCCGATCACCGCCGCCATCAGCGTAGAAAGCAGAGCCGCGGCCGGAGCCAGCAGCAACGAAATCCTGGTTCCGTACAGCACCTGAGCAAACCTGTCGCGTCCAACTTCATCGGTTCCGAGCCAGTGCGCATGCGATGGAGGCGCATTCGTCGCTTCGCGGTACTGTTTGGCATAGCCCGCCGGCGCCAACCAGTTCGCTGCCAGCGATGCGCACAGCACCAGCGCCAAGATCGCACACGCCAGCTTCTGCCACGAATTCATGATTCCTGGCCCCGGACCATATGACCGATTACATCTGCTCCGGAATTGGCCAGCAAGGTTACCAGCGTCACCAGGATTGTGATGTTGACCAGCAATGGCAGATCGCGGGCCAGCGCCGCTTGCCACGCCAGCTGTCCGATGCCCGCAAGCCCGCATAAGGCTTCGACCGGGATTGCCGCCCCTACCGCCATGCTCACCGACACTCCGGCCACGGCCAACAACTGCGGCGCCACCACCGGCACCACATGCCAGAAGAGGATGCGCACCTCTCCCAACCCTTTTGCTCTCGCGGTGATGATGTGAGGCAATGAATAGGCCTTCACCAGCAGATTTCGCGCATACCGGTAAGTGTGCGGGAAGACGATCAACGCAATTGCGAGGGAGCCGGGCACATTCCACAGCACCGAAAGCAATGCCAGCACCGCGGCGGGAATACAAAGAAATGTTCCGCTAATCACCGTGGTCAGCGTGTCGTAAACCGAGAGCCGCAGCCACGCCGCACTCAACGCCAGCGTCAAAGCCAGCATCCACGCAAGTGCAAGTCCCGTGGTCAGCAACCGCAGCGTGAGCGGTGCCCGATCGCGCAGCAAAGTGCGCACCGGTTGCCCCAGGGCGAGCGAGCGTCCGAGGTCGCCGTGCGCCGCTCGATTCATATACGACAAATAAAACCGGAAGATGTTGCGATCTTGCCGCCTGGCGTCGTGCAGCGCGTTCACGCTCGCAGCGTTCAAATGAGGATCAAGTTCTCGCTCATCCGCATCGAATCCCGGCGCGAGCCGCACCAGCGTAGCGGAAAGCAATCCCCCAAGCAGGACCGTCGCCACCAGAGCCAGCGCATGCCCGGCAATTTTCCCTCTCAACATTTATTTCACCGCAGCCCCGAGCGCCAGAGGGTCTGGGCGGGCAGCCGCTTCCGCGTGGTGGGTTTGTTTTACGGAGTACATCCGCCGGTCGGCTTCGGCCAGCAGCGCTTCCACGTCATATCCGTTCTCCGGACAGAAAGCCGTTCCCACGCTGAGCGTGATCACTTCCCGTCCGCAAGTGTGACGTCCCGCCTCGACGGCGGCCTGGTTCAATCGGCTCGCTTTTTCCAACGCAGCTTCCGGTGTGAGGCCAGGCGCGGTGATCACGAACTCGTCACCGCCCATGCGCGCCACGTAGTCGTAACCGCGGCAGGCCTCCTTCAGCCGTGCGCTGAATTCCCGCAGCAGTTTGTCGCCTTCCAAATGTCCGAACGAGTCATTGATCTTCTTTAGCCCGTCAATGTCGCAGACCATGACGGCGAGCGACGTCTTCATGCGGCGGCACCGCGCCACTTCCTGCGCCAGGTGTACAAATAGCGAGCGCGCATTCGGCAGTCCGGTGAGGAAGTCAGTGGTTGCCGAACTCTCCGCCTGCTGATACTTCAGCGCGTTTTCCACGGAGAGCGCCACCTTTGAGGCCACCGCCAATAAAATCCGCAAATGGTCCGGCGTGAAAGCGTCCGGGGATGAGTGATACATGGCCAGGACCCCGACCACCCCGTTTAATCCCTCGAGGGGAACAGCCAGCGCCGAGGACAGAGTGACGTATTTTTCCGGATCGGCGACGTAGCCCGCTTCTACCTGAGGGTTGCCGTTGATGATGGGCTTGCAATTCTCCGCCACCCAGCCGCACAAGCCCTCGCCCACGCGGATTTTCAGCGATGACAGCACGCGAAAGTTTTCGCCACTCACCAGTTCCGGCAGCAGCCAGCCGTTTCGGTTCACGAATACGGCGATGGAATCGTAGAGGATCAGTTTGCGCAGCCGCATCGACAGTACTGACAAGGTTTCGCTCAGGCTTAGCGAATTCCCCAAATCCTGGCTCAACTCGAACATGGCTTGCGCCTCTTGCCGGGCCGAGG